>CAIQLZ010000032.1 GCA_903872785.1 Candidatus Levyibacteriota bacterium | reverse complement strand
ATTTATAAATGCTTGTAAAAACACCATCTGATATTTAAATAACCACAGGTAGAAAACACTTCCGAAAAAAGTTGAAATAAACACAAAAGCTCCAGTTTGGGTTTCAAATTTTCTTTCATAGAGAAAAAGAATAAATACAAAAATTGTTAATACCAAACCTGTATATCCCAGAGGTCTAATCATAGTTAAATCTAGGAATAAACCTAATCCAAACGCCAAAATAAACACCCAAGGTTTTTTAAAAAGAACACTACTTACAACTAACAACCCTATTGAAAAAGGAAGTGTTGTAATTGCACCGGCAGCAACTGTAATTAATGTCAATACTATAGTTATTGCAGGCATAGATAGCATTTATCAGCACCGAATCGACGCTGGATTTATTTAATTTGCATGTATACAAAAACTGTTGACAGATTTACGAAATTAACAGAACTCTCAATGCTTGCTTTTTGAAAAAGATCACTTGGTTTATTTTCTACAGAGACTATTTTCCCAATCACTAAATCCGGCGGAATACCAATCCCATCATTATTTACATTACCTTTTGTTAATACAATTTCCCCTGGCGATATTTTTTCTGAAAGTAAAACATTATCTAAGATCAAATTACCTCCGCCTTTAATTATTCCGATAACTCCACTTTGTGTTTTAGCTGTAAAGGAAAACTCAGGACTATTGACTATCTCTACTTCAGATAAATTCGTGGAAGTTTTGGATATAATACCTACCAAATTATTTTCGATAATTACTGTCATTCCAACTTTTAGATTATCATTTAGACCTTTATTTATAATTAACTTGTTTGGAGCTGAAACACCAGGAATAAAAGATGCTGCTCCGACTATGTCAGCTTTTAACAATTGGGCACTCGGAGGATAGGAAATTTGAAATTGGTCGGATAACGCCGAATTTTCTTTTTTAAGCCTTTCGTAATCTGCAATCTTACTTAATAAATTCAGATTTTCATCTTTAAGTTCTTTAAATTTTAAGTCTTGCGAAATAAAAGGAAGTTTTTGAAAAATTCCAAAAGCTATACTTTGAATTACGGATGTTTCCTTTTCCAAAAATGACGATAAAGATTTAAGATTTCCAAAAAAAGAAAGAACCAAGATTAAAATGCCTAAGCATACCACAACAAAAAAAGCAGACAAAAAACCAGTTTTCTTTTTCATAAACTTATTCTAGTAGGTTTAAGGGGCTTCTTCAAGAACAAGAATTATTTTAATCCCCCGATTACTCTTACCCTTTGCAAGAGTTGGTCGTTTTCCAAAACTTTTCCTGTCCCTCTAACAACTGAAGTCAATGGATCATCGGAAAGAATAACCGGAATGTGGGTACGTTCAACTATCAGATGATCAACTCCCGGCAACATAGATCCTCCGCCGGTTAATAATATTCCATGACTTAAAATGTCATTGGTTAATTCAGTTGGAGCTTCCTGCAAAACATCTGAAATTCCTTCCATAATTTCCGAAAGAACCGGAGCTAAAGCTTCTCTTATTTCCACTTCTGTCAAGCGCAGGCTCTTCGGCAATCCTGTTTCAATGTCCCGCCCTCTGACAACTGCCATTTTTTCTCTTATTTTCTCTTCTAATTTTTCATTTTTAACTTTTAATTTTTCATTTTTTTGATATGCGCTTCCTATTTTTATTTTTACTTCTTCCGCAGTACTTTGTCCAATTAATAATCCATGCCTAAGTCTTACATAATGAATAATTGCATTGTCCATTTCCTGTCCTGCAATTTTCAAAGATTTACTTACAACAATTCCGCCCAAAGAGATAATTGCGATTTCTGTAGTTCCGCCACCAATATCAACAATCATTACTCCTGTCGGAGCAAAAATAGAAACTTTTTCTCCGATTGCCGCTGCCATTGGCTCCTCTATCAGAAATGCTTCCCGAGCTCCTGCGGAAAGAGCTGCTTCCCAAACAGCGCGGCGTTCAACTTCAGTAACAGACGATGGAATACCGATTACTACTCTTGGCCTGAACCAAGCAACAGGAATAATACTTCCAACCTCATGGACTACCTGAATATAATGTGAGATCATCGCCAAAGTTGCATCAAAATCCGCAATTACTCCACCCTTTAAGGGCGAGGTTGTAATAATCGATGCAGGAGTTTTCCCAACCATTCTTTTTGCTTCAGTGCCAATCGCAATTATTTTTTTTGTTTTTTTGTGCATTGCCACAACTGAAGGCTCTCTAACAACAATTCCCTTGTCTTTTACCCAAACCAAAGTATTTGCAGTACCCAAATCTATACCTATATCGTGAGAAAAAGAAGAAAACAGCTTATTAAACATAAACCTAGACAACAAAAAATATAAGCTGGAAGATGGAATTCTGAAGATTGAAGTTTGAAAATAGATTCTAATCTCTATTTTCTAGCTTCAAATATCTATCTTCTATCATCTACTTTCTATCGTCAATTATCATCATAGCATCTTCTTAAAACTTTTCCAACTATACACATTTGAACTGTTGACAAAAAAATATTTTTATGTCAATCTAAAAATATAATGGCAGACGGACCTACAATAAATATTGAAAGTAATTTCCTACCTTCTATTCCTCAGAAAAAAGCACTAACGCCGGAAGAATTGCTTGTTAAAGAGAGATTTATTGAAGAAGCGAAAAAAAATACAACATTAAGGCCAGAAATTAGAAAACCCTTTCTTCAAGAAGAAACAGCAGACAATAACGAAAGCCCTTCTTCTGTCAATTTACCGCCAACTCCAGAGGAATCATTAGCGGCTATAGAAAAAATAAGAGCCAACAGAGAAGCCAGAATACCAAAACTCCCAAGCAAAGAAGAACTCAGAAAAAAACTTCCATAAAATCTCCTAAAGGTGTTTTTCGCTTATTCCCGTATCTAGCATTCTTGACAAATATATTTGCAGACTGCATACTAATTGTGTAGCAATAATAAATTTGCAATTTATAATAATTGCTTAGGAAATAATAAAGAAAGATTATGTTTGAAAATCGAAAAACTTTAATAAGTTTAATAGTGATTGTTATTTTATTACCTATATTATTATATGTCATATATATAATTGTAAATACGCAGACCAAACAGAATATTCCTAAAAATCCTAAACCCAATATTAACGTTAACGCTAGTCCCAATACTACTGCTTCTAATTCTAATATTAATGCCAGTTTTCAAGTTAAAGCATTTAAAGGAGAAAACGGCTGGGGTTATGATATTTATGAAAACGGTAAGCTATCTATCCATCAACCGAATATTCCGGCACTGCCCGGCAATAATGGCCATACAACAGAAGCTGAAGCTCAAAAAAATGGAGAACTAACGGTAGAAAAAATTAAAGAAAATGCTAAATCTTCTACGTCATCACCAGCAGGAATTTTAAAGCTCCCCGAAATTCCAAAGTAAAAATGCGGAATATTCTAAAATAAAACTTAAAAATGTTTTTTCCAGCACTTGTCGTAATTTAGATATTATGCTAACATAAAAAAATCTACAACGTATGACAAGACTCT
>CAIQLZ010000031.1 GCA_903872785.1 Candidatus Levyibacteriota bacterium | reverse complement strand
TCCCTGGACACAAAAAGCTAATTATGGAGGAGTGGGAAGATGGGATACAATAGGTTTTTCCATCGGCACTAAAGGATATATAGGGGCAGGATATTCACAAAACTATGGCGGTTATAGAAAAGATTTCTGGGAATATGATCCTTCTACCAATGTTTGGACACAGAAAGCTGATTTCGGAGGGACGGGAAGAACTAATGCAATAAGTTTTTCCATAGGTGCTAAAGGATATGCGGGAACAGGGCAGGATAGTAATGGGCAATACAATGATTTTTGGTCATATGATCCTACCGCCAATGTTTGGACACAGAAGGCTAATTTCCCATATCTAAGAGCTGCTGCAGTAGGTTTTTCCATCGGCACTAAAGGATACATTGGAGGAGGCGGAGGAGGACAAAGACCTGGAATAAATGGGTATGGGATAATTTGTACCGCTAATCTTTGGTCTAGCCTCTGTTGGGATTTCTGGGAATACGATCCTACCACCAATGTTTGGACGCGGAAGGCTGATTTACCACAACCAAGAGCTTATGCAGTAGGTTTTTCTATAGGTACCAAAGGATATATGGGAACAGGAGACGAGAATACAAACAATAACGAATTAACTGATTTCTGGGAATATGATCCTTCTACCAATGTTTGGACACAGAAAGCTGATTTCGGAGGAATGACAAGAAGTAACGCAGTAGGTTTTTCTATAGGTACCAAAGGATACATCGGAGCAGGAATTACTGCTGCTGGCTATACTTTGCCCAGCGATTTCTGGGAATATAATCCCACTACCAATGTTTGGACACAAAAAGCTAATCTTGTAGGAGAAAGAAGAGATGATGGCGCAGTAGGTTTTTCCATCGGCAATAAGGGTTATATAGGAACAGGACTCGATAGATCCGTCAACGGAGGTGCCTTCCTAAATGACTTCTGGGAATATAGTCAGTAAAAATAGAAGTAATAAGTTTTCAATTGTTTTAGAAAGTAAAGGAAATGCTGATATAGCTTTTAGGCAACGCCTACAAAAACTTGACCTGAGAGCAAAAATCATGCTACAATATTCACTCTATATGTAACTTCTGTTTCAGCTATTGCCCACTGTTTTAAAATATTTATGAATACTGTCAATAAGCCTTTAGTTTCTATTTTGTTGCCCGTTCATAATTGTCAATATTTCCTTACCGATTGCCTAAACAGCCTGGTTAAGCAAAATTATCGGCAGATTGAAATTATCGCAATTGATGATAAATCCTCCGACAAATCCCTCAAAATCCTCAGAAGCTTTGCCAAAAGATATAAAAAGGTAAGAGTTTATCGAAATATTAAAAGATATGGAATCGTTATGACCTTAAACCGACTATTGCGACACGCCAAAGGAAGCTACATTGCTTTTGTGTCTGCCAAAGATATGAGTACAAGATCAAGAATCAAAAAACAAATTGACTTTCTTTTGGGGAATTCTGGAGTAGTTGCAGTAGGATCTCAGTGTAAATTTATGAATGATAAAGGCAAAATCATTGGAAAATCAGACTTCCCAAGAGAAAATCAGCTCATTTATGCATCCCCTCTCCATGGAATATCTATGCAATTTGAAACAGTTTTAATCAATACTAATTTAATTCCCAAAGATTTGCTTTGTTTTAAAGCCAATTCCGATCATTTCATTTATTCCGATGTTCTAATGAAGCTTCTTCCGTATGGTAAATTTGCAAATCTCCCCCAAAATCTTCATTTTCACCGAAATCATCCGACAGCATATTTTTCTGACTTAAGAATTCATCTGGTTTCCCTTATTAAGCTCTGGATAAAGTCCATGGCAAATTACGATTATGGGTTATCTTTCAAATCTTTCTTCTCCCCCCTCATCAAAAGATCCTAATTCCAAGACTTAAACTTATTTCAAATTTAATGATGATTAAGAATAAAATTATTCTAGTACAAACCCTAATTTTTGCAAAGCACTTTTTGCAAAAGCGATTTTCCCTCCTTCTGCAGCGTTCTTAATAAATAACAAGGTTTTTGGAGTGTCAAGATCATTACCCATTGTCTTAGCGAATATTTGCCATAGAGCTTGATTGTCAGCTAACGGTTTATTTTGCAAGGTCAATTCAGCAAGTTTTGTGAATATTTGTTCTGCTTTTTTCAAATCTTTTTCAGTAAATTCCCAACTTTCTCTGTAATAGTGCGAAAGCAATAGCCATCTGAGTGCATTTTGTGTGTATTTTTGCAGAAGATCTGATATCAACACCAAATTACCTTTAGATTTGGACATTTTTTCTCCCTGATAGAAAATGCTTCCTGTATGCATCCAGTATTTAACAAAGGGTTTTTTGCCTGTTGCCCCCTCAGACTGGGCAATTTCTGCTTCGTGGTGAGGAAACAGGAGATCAATTCCTCCCCCATGAATATCGATTTTCTCACCCAATGAGATAATTGACATTGCGGAACACTCGATATGCCAACCCGGCCGGCCTTTCCCAAAAGAGCTTTCAAAAAAAGGAATGTGTTTTGGCTGATTTGGCCAATAAGCCCGCCAAAGCGTAATATCCAGAGGATTTTTCTTGTCAGGATTATCTAAATCTTCGTCAAAATTCTTGGCAATTTTTAACATTTTTTTCCGGTCAAATCTGGAAAGCTTACCGTATTCCTCGTCTTTATCAATACTAAAATAAATACTTCCTTTAACTTTATAAGCAAATCCGTTTGCTAAAAGTTTTTTTATAAGCGGAACAAAAGAATTAATGTTTTCGGATGCTTTCAGATAATTTGTCGGCATAACCCAATTAAGGTGCTGCATGTCCTCTAAAAATTTTCTTGTGGCAATTTCTGCCAATTCTTTCCAAGGAATATTCTGCTCCCTTGCACGCTCCAAAATATCTTTATTTCGGTCATTGATATCGGTAACGTTTTGCGTATAAATAACGTTATAGTTTAAATATTTTAGATAACGGACAAGCGTGTCGAACGAAAGATATGTAAAGGCATGGCCAAGATGAGTAGTATCATAAGGAGTAATTCCGCAAACGTAAAGAGTAACGGTATTTTTCTTCTGCGGAATAAATAATTCTTTTTTTCTGACAAGCGAATTATAAAGATACATTGATTTCTAAGGCATAAGATTAAGCTTGACAAAGCCTTCTGCAAAACGGTACCCATACTGTTTTCCAAGCTGTTTTGCCCACTCTTTTACCCTAATTATTGCCTCATTGCCAACTTGACTCTTGTGAGCTTTAAGCGCTTTGAGCTTAAGATCAATAGATTCTGAAATATCAACCACTTCCGTAGGCTTATCAAAACTTGTCAAATAAAGGGTTTTTACCTTGTGAGGTAAAAGACCGAACCGCAGGTGTTCAGAAAAAGTCAGCCTGTCTCTTGCCATTGGAAAAATGGCATCAATAGTTGCCTGCCCTGCTGCGCGATGATCAGTATGATTAATAAATCCAAAAGAAGAGTAAATGAAGGAAGGATTTGTTGTAATAACTATTTCCGGCTTCAGCTTTCTCAAGAAATAAACGACTTCTTTTTTGAGAACCAGATCAGCCACCAACTCCGTATCATTATGCTTAAGAAAAAAAACATCTTTCAATCCGAGTATTTTCCCTGCAGTAAGCTGTTCCTGATGGCGGATTTTGATGAGCTTTTTCTCTGTCATTGCCGGATCTTCTGATCCCTTGCAACCATTTGTAAGAATAAGATAGTAACAAATAGCACCCTGTTTTACCCATTTTGCAACCGTACCGCTGGCTGAAAAGTCCAAATCATCAGGATGAGCTGCAACACCCAAAACCACTTTGTTTTTCACAGAATGATTTTAGCAGATTTTCTCTTTTATAGATAGCAAATTTATACGTTTTGAACGCCTGCGAATTTTCCCCCAAGTTATCCACATTTTTTTCATCAAAAAAATTACATTGATTTAACAAGCCAAATTAAGTACTATCTACTCTAGGTTATGTGATTTATTGTAATTTTTTTGCTATAGGTTTGACATGCTTGACAACGTATGATAAAATCCTCTTAGATATGACATTTGGACTAAGGAAGCAAAAAAAAGGAGTAATTAAAACAATTTCTGATTACAAGATGGATATTCTTGTAAGGCAAGGACGGGATCAATTCAAAAAGTTAATTGAAAAAGGAATAAATATACCGGTAGCACTTTTGTAAAGTAAATCTGTCCTTCGCCAGCTGGCAAAGGCGGAGTCCAAAAAAAGAGCATCGCTTTCGTTACTCAGGATATAAATTCAGGTACGATAAGCAATGCCCTTATGAAATTTGACGATTAGTTTTTCAGGCAGGATAAAACTAAAAGTCAACCCTTAGTTAATAACAAAATTAATTATTGTTGTCAAGAAAAAATATTGAAGCTAAACTTAATAGTTTATATTGATAGAAGAAGATATTTATAAACAATAATTTTTTATTGATTGAGATGAGGTAGGAGTCTTGGGCAGGGATTCCTACCTCTTCTTAGTTTAAGAAATATTTATATCTTTTTTGCAAACAGGATACGCCCTGCAGTCGTTTGAATTACCCGGGAGACAACTACATCCACTGTTTTACCTAAATCCTCGCTAGCATTCTCTATGACAAGCATAGTGCCATCATCCAAATACCCAACGCCTTGAGTCACTTCTTTACCTTTATGCAAAACGCTTATGTGCAAAGCCTCACCCGGAACAGCAGTTATTTTGAGATGATTTGCTAAAGTATTAATATTGATAGCCAGAACGCCACTGATAAGTGCTTTTTTTTCCAGATTGTAATCACAAGTTATAATTCTCCCCCTATTATTTTTTGAAGCTAAAATTAATTTTTCATCAACTTCTTTTATTTTGGAATCCTCAGGATCTGGTAAAACCAGAAATCTATTTCTTTTTCCTTTTTTCAGTTTTTCCAACATCTCAAGTCCCTTCCTCCCTCTGACTCTTTTGACCATATCCTGAGAATCTGCTATGTGTTTTAATTCCAAAAGAATACTTTCTAAAACAACAAATGTACCGGTAAATATGCCCAAAGCAATAATGTCGAATATTCTTCCGTCAATAATTGCTGAGGTATCTAAAAATATCGGGTTTTTTTCCGCCAACTGGCGGATCTTTTTTTTGGTCCGCCAGTCGGCAGAGGATTTTCTTTTCGAACGCTTAAATCTGGGCATTTTGGCAAGTGTTTTCGCTACTTCATCCGCAATGCTTACGACAAATCCCCTCGGAAATCCCTGTGCTTCTCTCCTGATTTCCTTTTTTCCGTTCTTTTTCACTTTGCTGACAGTCGGATGCAAAACTAGCACCTTTTTTTCTGTTTTTTTCATAGATTCGATAAACTCATTACGACCTCTTTTAAAGTTTTGTATTTATTGGAACTTACGATGTTCTTAAAACCCAATTTTTGGACTTCCTTAATGCGTTTTTCCAATGAATTTGCGGGACGTATTTCCCCCAAAAGACCGACTTCCCCAATCCCAATCCTATTAGATAATTTTATATTTTGAAAGCTTGAAATGATCGCCAGGCAAATACTTAAGTCCGTTCCCGGATCCGAAAGCTTTATTCCACCCGCAACATTGACAAAAACATCCATTCCGCTTAATGGAATATTACAATGTTTTTGCAAAACTGCCAAAAGAAGTTCTAGTCTTTTGTAATCAATTCCCGACGCAACTCTACGGGGAATGGGGATTTTTGAATTAACTACCAAGGCTTGAATTTCAACCAAGAACGCTCTTGAACCTTCCATTGTGACAGAAAGAACGCTTCCGCAGACTTCCCTATCATTTGTTTTTGATAAAAAAAGTTGTTCAGGCGTATTTAGTTCTTTTATCCCCACGTCAAGCATGGAAAAAAGTCCAATTTCATCAATCGGACCAAATCTATTTTTAAGACTTCTTAAAATTCTTGTTCTGGTAAATTTTTCTCCTTCCAAAAATAAGACTGTATCAACCATGTGCGACAAAACCATCGGTCCGGCAACCATCCCCTCTTTTGTAACGTGGCCCACCATGACAACAGGAATTCCTAAGGTTTTGGCAATTTTTATAAAGCTTGATGCGCTATAACGCACCTGCCCAACACTTCCGGAAAGGCCGGAAACATTTTCTGATTCCATTGTTTGGATTGAATCTACAATCACAAGTGTTGGATTGATTTTGGCAATTACTTCACAAACCGAATCAGTATTGGTATTTGCCAAAAGCAAAAGGCTCGATTTATTTTTGTTGATTTTCGAAGATCCTGAACCTGCTGAAGGAACAATTCTGTCGGCGCGAAGTTTAATTTGTTCTTCAGATTCTTCTCCAGAAATATACAATACTTTTTCTTTTCCAAGAGACATTTTAAGCGCAATTTGCAGAAGCAATGTTGATTTTCCTATTCCCGGATCTCCAGCCAAAAGAATAGCTGAACCCTTAGCAATCCCTCCGCCCAAAACACCATCCAACTCTGCAAATCCAGTCAGCAGTCTTTGTTTTGTTTTAAATTTTATTTGATCAAGCCTTTTAGGCTCAACGTTAACTTCCTGTCCACCTCCTAAGTTTGGAACTTGTAATTTTGAATTTGTAATTTTTATTTCTCGAAGACTATTCCATATCCCGCATTCCGGACACTTCCCTAACCATTGGGGACTGTCATAACCGCATTCCTGACAAACAAATGAAACCTTCGACTTCATGCAACGTTATTATACTACTTGAAGACTTAAATCTGAAGGAGAAAAAAGATAAATAATAAATACAAAATTACAAATCCCAAATAAATTACAATTTCCAAGCATTTAAGTCCAAAACGTTTTATATTTTGAGCATTTTGCTTTTGATATTATTTGGAATTTAGTGTTTTTAGTTTGGAATTTTATCTGTAGCCGATAGGTTTGGCTGTAAGAACTGGAACAACTTCAACTCGATGTCTTTTTTTATCAACTGAGGAAACCGTAACATCAATTTCCTGCCCCTCTTTGTAAGATGCTTTAACCGGAATTTTTTCTTTTTTGATAAATCCAGTAATGTTACTGCCTAAATCTAAAAGTATTCCTGAGGAAATTATTTTTGCAACTTTGGCAGTAAGCTTTTTGTCAATTGTAAATTCATCCAATTTTTTCTCAAACGGATCAGCTAATAATCTTTTAAGAGAAAGATTTACCCGTCTACTTTCTTTATCAAAACCGATTACTATGCCTGTAATTTTGTCTCCGATCTTAAAAAGATTTGCGATATTTTCTACATTTTCCCAGGATGTTTCGGAGATATGAACAAATCCTTCCGCTAACTTACCTGTGCCCTGAAGAGTGTTGTCGTCAACTGGTATTGAAAGAAATACTCCAAATGGAGCAACATTTGAAACAACTGCATCAATTTTTTGTCCAATTTTTAAATTTTTAATTAGCTTCTGGAAATCCGCCGGACCCATTACCTGTTTCTGGGAAAAAATAATTTTGTTAAGTTCCCGATTTAATTCGAGAACAACAACTTTAATCTTATTACCAATCAGCCCCTGTGGATTTTGCAGACTTGAAGTGTGGGAATTTGGCAAAAATCCGGAAATTCCATCCGCAGTTGTGGCCAAAAATCCACCCTTGGTTGCCATATCTAAGATTACTTCAACTGGTGCTTGCTCTTTTTGTAATTTAGAAAGACGGTCCCAAGTAATATCCCCAATTGAACGGCGTAAAGATACCACCGGATAGCCAAAATCTGACTCAGGATTTAATACTTGAACCTGAACTTTATCCCCTACTTTGTAAGAAGAAAGAATTTTATTAAGAATGTTTCTTTCTTTTTCCAGAACAACTGCATCTGTTTTTGCATTGATGTCAATCAAAATCTCACCGCTTGTCAATTTGGTAATAATTCCCGAAAGCATGTCGCCCTTATGAGGAGAAGTAAAAGAAGTTGTCTGAGTTTTTTTCATTAACTCAGCCATTGATGTAGCTTTACCTAATGTTGAATTTGACACTCATTAATTCCGCCTTTCTTTAAACAGTTTAGACATTCTATCATAAAGCTTTGAAGAAAGAAATCCCCTGGCAATGACCTATTGTCCCATTGCATATCGCAATAGTATCGTAAGCGCTGGCACGTTTCACTTCTTTGTTCGGAATGGGAAAAGGTGGTACCATACCGCTCAAATTACCAAGGAATTACTTTCTTCAAAGTGCTTTTAGCTCTTTGAAAGTAAGGAGAAATATAATTTTTAAATCTACTCTTTCAACCATTAGTACAGGTAAGCTTAAAACCTCACGGTCCTTCCACTGCCTGCCTATCAACCTCGTAGTCTACGAGGGGTTTACGTTGCCTTGCGGCAACAGAGATCTAATCTTGGAGGCGGCTTCCCACTTAGATGCTTTCAGCGGTTATCCGTTGGAAATATAGTTACCCAGCGCTGCTCTTGTAAGAACAACTGGCACACCAGGGATTTCCTCATCCCAGTCCTCTCGTACTAGGGACGAATCTCCTCAAATCTCAATCGGTTGTCCTGGATAGAGACCGAACTGTCTTACGACGTTCTGAACCCAGCTCGCGTACCGCTTTAACGGGCGAACAGCCCGACCCTTGGGAGCTTCTCCACCCCCAGGATGAGACGAGCCGACATCGCGATTCCGATCCAATCGGAATGCGCGCCCTCTTGTTACCAAGAGGATCTGACTATACCTTCATCCCAACAATCATGATGGGAGCTAGTCTTTTATAGAAGTTACAAATTCCCCTGCAAAAGCAGTATTCAACTTCTATCTTCAGTCGCCAAAGGCGACCTCCAGTCGATACGGGGTCAGGCAAAATGCCGGACTTCCCTCGGTATTGACCATACTTGTTCAGAATATGGTGTTCACCGATTTTAACTAGTAAATTTATTATTCCAATGCATTCTCTAAATGCATTCTTTCGAATAACCAAACTTTTACAGATCTCTCTGTAGGCGCCCCGATGAAAATTCATAAGGTGCCAAACCGCATCGTCGCTGTGAACGCTTGGATGCGATAAGCCTGTTATCCCCAGGGTAGCTTTTATCCGTTAAGCTCAGAGCATACCACTATGCTACTGAGGATCACTAAGACCGACTTTCGTCCCTGCTCGACTTGTAGGTCTCGCAGTCAAGCTGGCTTATGCCTTTGCACTATCGCTCCGATTTCCATCCGGAGCTAGCCAACCTTTGTACGACTCCGTTGCGTTGTAGGAGTCAACCGTCCCAGTTAAACTGCCCACCAGACATGGTCCCTCTGCCCGATTTTTATAGGGCATAGAGGTAATGATTATTCATTCCAAAGAGAGGTATTTCATATTTTGCCAAAGCTCCCTCCTATTCTAAACAGTTAGAATAAACTTTCAAATGCCAAGATACAGTAAAGCTCCTGGGGTCTTTTTGTCCTAGGACAACTAGGCCGCGTCTTCACGGCCATCTCAATTTCGCCGGGTAGATGATCAAGACAGTTATTAAGTCGTTATACCTTTCGTGCAGGTCGGAACTTGCCCGACAAGGGACTTCGCTACCTTAGAACAGTTATAGTTACTGCTGCCGTTTACTGGAGCTTAAGTTAAAAACTGATCCTTGCGGACTTTATTCTCAACTTTTGACTTACCAGCACTGGGCAGGTTTCAGTCCATATACTTAACCTTTCAGTTTTGCATGGACCTGTGTTTTAGATAAACAGTCGCTTAATAATCTTTTGCTGTGACCCCGATACTACTCGGGGTAGGGCATCTCCCATAGGTTACGCCCAGCTTTATTGCCGAGTTCCTTGACCATTTTTCTCCCGTTCGCCTTAGTCTTCTCGACCAACCCACCTGTGTCGGATGTCGGTACGGTAAAATATACATTTTTTCTTGAATAAATTCAGAACTAATGAGATATTTCTCGGAAGTTAAAAACTATCAAATTGTCATACCTCTCGGTACAACTTTTCATCGTAGCTCAATTAAACAGATGAACGGATTTACCATTTCACCCTATTTTACTACTTAAACCAAGCGTGCTTGGCCTGACTTTTCTACCTCCTAAATCCCCTTAGAATATGTACACTTTGTAGTCGAATTTCAACGACTTGCCCATCGGATTACTCCCCATAAAGAGGAACACCCTTAGGACCGACTAACCCTCCGCTGATTTACATTGCGGAGGAAACCTTGGGTTTTCGGCGGCCTGGTTTCTCACCAGACACTCGCTACTCATACCGGCATTCTCACTTCTAAGCGCTTCACCAAACCTTCCGGTTCGACTTCGCTGCACTTAGAACGCTCCCCTACCATTGCATTGCTGCAATCTCCAACTTCGGTAAAAAGCTTAATCCTCGTTAAATTTTCGGCGCCAAATTCCGATCCGCCAGTGAGCTGTTACGCTTTCTTTAAAGGATGGCTGCTTCTAAGCCAACCTCCTGGTTGTCTGTGGAATCTGACTTCCTTCTAAACTTAGCTTTTATTTAGAGACCTTAGATGGGAGTCTGGGCTGTTTCCCTCTCGACACATCAGCTTAGTCCGACATGTCTGACTACTCGCTAATAATCCTCCAGTATTCGGAGTTTGATTGAAATCAGTGACTTGCGCCATTGAGTTTCATTCAGTGCTCTACCCCTGGAGGGGTCCAGCGAGCGCTATACCTAAATATATTTCGGGGAGAACCAGCTATCTCTGGGTTCGTTTGGCATATTGCCCCTAACCTCAGGTCATCTCAGACTATTGCTACAGTCACGAGTTCGGGCCTCCCCTTATCTTTCGATAAGATTCGCCCTGCCCAAGGTTAGCTCACCCAGCTTCGGGTCTAATAATTGCTACTGATGCCCAATTAGGGCTTGCATTAACTATGTCTCCCCACATTAATGTGGTTAAACTAACGCAGCAATTAATAACTCACCGGTTCATTCTTCAATAGGCACGGCGTCATACTTCGATTGCTCTCAGTACTCCGCCTGCTTGTCAGCCGACAATTTCAGTTCTATTTCATTCCCCTTCCGGGGTGCTTTTCACCTTTCCCTCACGGTACTAGTTCACTATCGGTAGATTTTGGTATTTAGCCTTGGAGCGTGGACGCCCCAGATTCCCACAGAGTTTTATCGTGCTCCATGGTACTTAGGAACAAACTATCGGTGCTTTGATTTTCGCATACGAGTCTTTCACTCTCTTTGGAGGACTATTCCGAGTCCTTCTGCTATTCATCGCACATCAAATATCGTCTGCCCTGCAACACCACAATTACTTATGGTTTAGGCTGTTCCGCTTTCGCTCGCCGCTACTGACGGAATCTCTAATGATTTATTTTCCTGGCGCTACTTGGATGTTTCGGTTCGCGCCGTACCCCGCCAAACACTATATATTACCTTACGGTAATATTTTTATGATTGGCTCCCCGCCAAAGGCGGGGGGATTTCTCCATTCGGAAACCGCTGGATCAAAGGTTTATGGCACCTCCCCAACGAGTATCGCCGCCGTATGCGTCCTTCCTCGGCCAAAATCTCCTAGGCATTCATTATCGGCATTATGAGTAGATTTACCCTTCACTTTTTATAAAAAATGAAGGGTTTAAAAATTAATTTCATGCATAATCCCCATTTGTTCGTTCGACAATAACTCAGAACATGCTGAGCAAAGCCGAAGCATACATGAGAATCCTGCATGAATTCTTCTCCTCACTTGTCAAAGAGCCAAAAATGCGCTCATTTTTGGCGATGCAGACCCTTGCAGAAACGCTCTTGCAAGACGAGAATGTAAACTCTCGCGAGCAAATAAGTTTCTGGCGGGATCAAAGAGCCCCGCAAAGCGGGACAAATTTCGCCGCTAATTTCGCATTTAGTCGCTAGTTTCTGGTCTTTGGGCAGAGAACTTCTGCAGACCTAAGGACCAAGAACTAAAGACTAAACTTGTGGACCTGACCGGATTCGAACCGGTGATCTCCTCGTTGCAAACGAGGCGCATTAGCCAGCTGTGCTACAGGCCCGGTTAAATTTGCTCACCACGTTCTACGTGGCCAAATCCACAAAAAAACTTTTCTTATTTTTAAATTTCTATTTTATGAAGAACCCTTTTTACGAAGACAATAAAAGTACGTAGTTTTTTGTAACTTTTATCTCTTGAAAAAATCTCATCATAAACCAATAGCCTCGCTTCCAACGAGTATTTGCTATCTTAGCATAGCTGTTTTTACCTGTCAATGGGTAGCCTCAGGTAAGTCTCGATATACGTTACTCAAAAGGCATAACAATTACTTATTTCCTAAAACAACTGTAAATTTCAAATTTACTGGCACTATTATTGCCGGCTATGCTCCCAAAAATCACTGAACATGATGTGAAAATCCCATTCTATTGAGATGCATCCTTTGTTGCCGATGGAAAAACCAACTGCTATTGCTCTTCCCGACTCCCTAAAGCCAGTTTTTTGCGCCCAAGCATCATGCGGAGCTGGGGCAGGAGCGATAATTAGAGTAGGAATTGAAGTTGCATTTGGGGCAGAAGTTGCAACATAGGCAATAGTGAAGCATTGGTAGAGGTTATAGCATAGTTATAACTGTTACTGTTACAGGTAATGTTGGGAATTGCTTGGGGATCAGAACTTCTTTCCAGATTAGTGCCAATAATATAGGAATTACCATTGTCACTCTGGTAACAATAGTACATACCCAGAGGATCTTTAAGTAGTTTGGCAGATAAATAGGTTGGGAGATTGTTATCAAATTCTATCTGGTTAAGAGGATAATGGCCTTTGTCATCATAATATTCATCTAAGGCAGTTCTGATTTGTTCAAGATCATGTTTTCTTTGAGCATCATGAGCTTTTTTATATTGTTCTACGGGATTTAAAACTACAAATAATATTGCTGCTAATACTCCTATGATTGCACAGGCAACCAGTATTTCTATTAAAGTAAAACCTAAACCATGGTTCTTTCTTGAAGATTCTGAAGCTTCTGAAAAATACTTTCTGTCCGGAATAGTTTTAAAGATATGTCTGAAATTAAGAGATTTCCAGAAGAAATTAAGATACCCAATATCCCCTCTTTTCTCCATACAATTTAGTATGGATTGTACGGGTGGAGTTGTCAAGAATGCAAAGGTTTTATTTTAGAGTCTCCCCCCCAGCCAGCGTTTTACCTCCAAGCCAGCCATTGCACCAAATCCAGCTGCGGTAATTGCCTGCTGATAATTTTTATTGTGTACGTCTCCGGCCACAAAGATTCCTTGAATATTCGTTTTGACAAATTCGTGGACCTTAATGTATCCTTGTTCATCTTTTTCAATCCCTTTAAATCTCTCAGAGTTTGGTACGCGGCGAATTGCTACAAATATTCCGTCAATTGGCATTTCTGAAATCTTCTGGGTTTTTACATCTCTTAATTTTACCTTTTCCACTTTGTTTTTACCCAGAACTTCAATAATTTCCGAACTGTAAAATACTTTTATTTTTGGGTTGTTCTCAACTTTTTCCTGCATCAGCTGACTTACGCGGGTAAGAGCTTCTTTTCTGTAAACAATCGTCACTTGTTTAACAAAATCCGTAAGAATCAGTGCTTCTTCCATAGCTGCATTTCCTCCTCCAACAACAATTACTTTTTTATTTTTGAAAAACGGAGCATCACAAGGGGCACAAGCCGAAACTCCATGCCCAATTTTTTCTTTTTCCCCGGGAACTCCCAACCATTGAGTATCGGTTCCTGTTGCAATAATTATTGAACGGCCGACATATTCTTTATCGCCGGCAATAATTTTAAAGGGGGATTTTACGAAATCGCCTGAAATAAAATCAGTATCAATAATTTCTGCGCCAAAATTTTCCGCTTGCCTACGCATGTTAAACATTAAATCAGGTCCCTGAATTCCTTTAGGAAATCCCGGAAAATTTTCAATTAAGGTTGTCAATTGAAGCTGTCCGCCCCATTTTGTTCCGGCTATAACCAAAGTTTTAAGTTTGTCCCGAGTGGTATAAATAGCAGCAGTTAATCCTGCCGGTCCGGAACCGATAATGATAACATCGTAAATCATATTTATATAATACTGTCAATAATCCAATAAACAAATAGCCCCAATCAATCTTGAAAAGCCAATGCGGAATTTTACATTATTCATTTTGCATTTATTTATTGATTGGTAGTATTTGAAATTGGCAGGATTGGGTTATTGAGCAAGTATTTGTTCTACTTCCTGTTTATAATTTTCCTTACTTTGTATTCCAACCATTGTTCTTATAGGTTGCCCATTTTTAAAAAATACAACACTTGGAATGCTCATCACATTATATTGACTAGCGGTTTGGGAATTTTCATCAACATTAAGCTTTCCGATTTTAACTTTTCCTGCAAATTCTTTCGCTAATTCATCAATGACCGGAGAAACTGTCCTGCAGGGACCACACCAAGGAGCCCAAAAATCAACAACGACAGGCTCTGAACTTTCGAGAACTTGTGTTTTAAAATCATTATCTGTGAAATTTAAATCCGCCATAAAACTTAATTAGAATACCAGACGTTTTTTAATTATGCAATGGGGAAACTTATGGTAATTTTGAATTTTTGATTTGATTTTTTATCTTCTTATCCCATTTCTTCCCTTTTCGTCTGGAGGAAGAAAAACCATTTTTCCAAAAATCCGAAAATTTCCTTAAACGGAGTTTCAATTAAATAATCAAAAACATAAATAAAAATATTTATTTGAGACAGTCCTTCGGTAAAACGCCGACCCACATTGATAATAGGCATGAAGAAAAAATCCAAAACAGGCGACAAAAAGCTTTGACGGACTTGAATTGTGTAACTATTAGCGGTTTGGCTAATTCTGTAGGTTAAAAATGAAATGATTGCCATAAAGAAAATGAAAACTCCCTGAGAAGCAGGACTGAATTTAAGCTTTTGCAAAGCGTAGATGATTAAACCGAAACTCAGAATAAACGCCCCTAACCAAAGAATTGTAAAAATAAAATTTAATATTGGATTTCTCTTGTCTGGCTTAAGGTTTAAAATTAAAGGCCTATCTAATTCCGGCTTATCAACAAATAATATACCCATGACTTTATCATAAATTCTCTTTGTATTATTATTATCCGGAGTACGGATGAAAAGACTGGCTATAACCATCAAAAGAGGCGGAGCAATAATGTTTACAACTAAAGAGTTCCATGCTATATGACCCAAGACAATGTTGTCATAGGTTGCCTCTATGGAAAATGCAAATAGAAATTTTGAAAGCAAAATAAAAATTACCGACCGGACAATCGCTGTTCTGACTTTGGATGAAATAGTTTTGTAACGGGCCTGTGCAGCAGCAAAAATACTGTTTTGAAATTCCGTTGTATTGCTGACAAGCGCCCGAATGTTTCCCCTTTCCTTACGCAAAACTTCGGCAAAAATCAGAAACGGAGGGAGTTGTCTTTTAACATAAGAGCTTATTCTGTTTCTAAGCGGATAGGAAATTTGCCGTTCAAGTTCATTGTATCCCTTTGTAAAATCGTGAGCAACCGCATGAATATTTCCTTCTGTTACTTTACCAAAATATTGTTCGAACAAATGAAATCTTAAAAACGCAATATCATCCTTAGCAAAAGCCTTTCTGACGGCAATAAATACCTGTATGTCGCGGGTCTCTTCGGAATCATCTTTAATTAAGATACTCTCTCTTAAAAGATGAAAAATATAATTTGAAATCAATTCCACATCCTTATTTTTATTCAGCATTATTTCCAAATGAGATGAAAGAAGTTGGTAAATAAGTGAATCTATTTTTATTCTCACATCGGGCTTGCGCACCAAAAGCTGCTCTCTGAATTCTAAATACAAATCAATAATCTTGCCGACTTTTCCTATTTCATCATCTGAAATGCTTGCTTCAGGAAAATAACGAGCCCATAACAATTCCCTCATTAAAGGAGAGGCTATTTTTTCGCCGTTACCTCCAAAAAGTAATCTTCTTTTAAGAATTCTTTCAATTGCAGCCCTTCTTACCACTTCTTCATCCCGATAATCCATGGCATTTCGGAATTTTTCATACCAGGTGGCAATTTCCGAAACAAAGCGATTAACATTTATTCCGGTTTTGGTCTGATTTTTAATTTCTTCTCTCTCAAAAGAAGCAATAAGCAGATTGGAAAGCCTTGATAAGTTCGCTGACTCCATATTGATTTTTTCCAGCATCTTTCTAAAACTAAAGTAGCCTATATGAATTAATCCTTTCTCAAAAAGATGCTGGATTTATTCTATAGCGTTTGAGAGACAATGTAAAGATTCCGGACTATTTCGGGTATTGACAAATGTTTAAAAAAATCTGTAAGATATGTTAATGGTTTCTGAAATTGAAAAACTTAAATCTACGAATAGGATATTAGTAGCAGTTTTAATTATAAGCGCTTTTTTCTTAGGAGCCTTAACCAACAAAGTTGCAAGCTTGGAAAAAGGATCAACAGTCGCTACTACTCAAAAAGCGCAGAACCCAACTGGCGCTCCTGAACAACCATCACAACCTTTAGTTACTATTAATCAGATCCGAGCGCTTTTTAATAGTAAAAATCTGGTGATTGGAGATAAAAACAGCAAAAATCTTATTGTTGAAATTTCAGACCCAAGTTGTCCATATTGTCAAGCCGCTTCCGGCATGAATCCCGAATTAAACAAGCAAATTGGAATACAATTTACTCTTCCATCCGATGGTGGATCCTATATTGCGCCTGTTCCCGAGATAAAAAAATTGGTTGATTCAGGCAAAGCAGCTTTTGTTTATATTTATGCCTTGGGGCATGGCGCCGGCGAAATGGGAGCAAAAGCTTTTTATTGCGCCAATGATCAGGGAAAATTCTGGGAAGTTCATGACCTACTCATGAGCAATGCAGGATATAACCTGATGAACAATGATATAAAAAATGATAAAACAAAATCTCAGCAATTGGCGGATTTTCTTTCTTCCGCAGCTAATAATAATCAAATGAAGCAATGTCTGGACAGCGGAAAATACGACAAGAAATTAACTGAAGATATGGCTACCGCCCAAACCTTAGGCTTCAGAGGAACTCCGGATTTTTTCATTAATACAACTAACTTCCCAGGCGCTGTCGATTGGAAAAACATGCAATCCGCAGTTAAATAGAATCTTTTTTAATTCTACCCCAAGATTTTTATTAGAAGCGCTATTAAAAATATGCCCATAAAAAATGAAGCGGTGTATTTGACGGCAAAACTTTTCTTCGCTTTGTGATGAATTTCCGGTAAAAGATTAGTTGCAGAGAGATAAATAAAATTAGCAGTTGTGATTGAAAGTAAAACTGGAACAATATTTTTAAAATATTCACCCAAATAAAACGCTAGAACTGCCCCTAAAATGCTCGTCAATCCGGTCGCAGAATTAAGCCACAAAACCCCTGCCTTACTCCATCCTTTGTGAATTAAAATACCAAAGTCTCCTAATTCATGGGGAATTTCATGAACGAATACCGCCATACTGGTAACAAAACCTAATTGAAAATTTACTAAAAATCCAGCAGCAATTGACATCCCATCAATAAAATTGTGTAATCCGTCACCGAACATTAAAAATGCAGTTGAGATCTTTAATTCTTGATCATCAAGCAAAAGATCATTTTCATCGTGGTGATGAATAACTATAAATAATCTCTCTATTAAAAAAAACATTGCAATAGAAATAGTTACCCACAAAAATACGCCATCTCCGGCAATTTTTACGGCTTCTTTCAGGGTATCTAAAAATCCGGTTGCCAAAAGTGCACCCGCCGCAAAAGAGACAAACAGGAAAGATGTCTTGTGAATAAGGGTTTTATGTAAAAGTAGTACGGCAACTAAAAACAGTGAGACAATTGAAGCTAAAAAAGTAAAAAGCAATATATTTAAAAGCATATTGGAATAGAGTATAACAGAGCCTATGAAATAATGTCAAAGCCATTGCAAGCTATTTCTTTATCTTCAAAGTTTACCTGTACATCTTTTACCTCTGATAAAAATGGTCCTTTTCTGCAGATGGAAATCATTTTTTCAACCTGATCCTGTGAACCGGAAAAAATAGCTTCTACCCGATTATCCGAAAGGTTTTTTACCCATCCTACTAGCCCAATCTTCCTTGCTGACCATTTAATAAACTGCCTAAAACCTACACCCTGAACAAAACCAGAAATAAAAACGTGACAAATCATATTCTAAGTTTATTAAGTTTTTGGGTTCGAAGATTTGGATTTAACATTTAGCATTTGCGATCTGATCTCTTTTAATTTCCACATAAAAAGCGCACCCTTGTTTTTGGCATGACTGTCTGAAACAAAAGAAAGCGCTTTCTCAAGAATTGCCCGGTGAATTGTTTTGGCTAATTTTATATAAAGTCCTCGGTGCTTATAATCATCAAGTTCTTCAGATAAGTGTATGCCAAAAGATTGGAATTCCCGGGAAATATATTTATCTTCGGCCGGACGGAAGTTTTTAAGAATCTGCCCAATTTTCTGCATAGTTCTATTTTGTATTAAACCTGTTCATTGCGGCATCCAAACCGTCCTCCAAAGAAGCTTCTATCGCCTTTACTCCTCTTTTGATAAGGTGTTTTAATTTTCCGCGTTCGGAACTTGTAAAATCTCCCAAAACAAAATCGTCAACATTTTTCATTCGTGAATCATTAAGTTCTCTTTTCTCTCCAATGCCCATTCGAAATTTCCAGAATTTATCAGTGCCTAAATGGTTCATTATGGACTCCACTCCGTGATGTCCAGCAGAAGCTCCCCCAAATCTTATTTTAAGATCACCCAATGGCAAATCTATATCATCATTTATAATCCAAATATCAGAAGTGGCAATTTTATAAAAATCAGATAGCAAGCTTACGGCCATGCCACTATTATTCATGTAAGTTTTTGGTTTAACAAGGATCACTTTTACCGGATTTCCATGTCTGGGCTGCCATTCTATTTGTGCAATGTCACTTTTAAATTTTGCGGAATTTTCCCACAGCGTAAAGCTAGCCTGCGAAAAATCTTTGAGAAAATGTTCTACCGTCATAAAACCTAAGTTGTGACGGTTCTTTTCATATTTTTCTCCCGGATTACCAAGGCCAACAATTAATTTCATTATATATTTTTATTATACCAAACAATTTAAAACTTTTTCGTCAGTTATTTGCGGAAAATATTTATAAAATTGGCTTACGGACGCAAGGTCATTGACAATTTTTAAATAAATAACTTTATCAAAATATTTTTTAATATTGTTAACTATATCTTTAGATATTACCGGAATTGCTAAAATTATTCCTTTTGCCTTTTGTTTTCTAAGATACAGGCTGGAACAAATTACAGTATTACCTATTGCAACTCCATCATCAACGATAAGAACATTTTTTTCTTTATATGAAATTATTTTTGTATTTTTCTCAATTTTTTTCTGCAAGAGCTTTGCTTCCCTATATTTACTTTCTAAAACAGCTTCCTTGTAAGCC
>CAIQLZ010000030.1 GCA_903872785.1 Candidatus Levyibacteriota bacterium | reverse complement strand
TTGACAGGAACGGCACTCTTTTATATCAAATTTACGCACAACAAAATCGAACATTAATTCCTCTTTCCTCTATTCCCAAATATTTGAAGGAGGCAACAATTGCAATCGAAGACAAAGATTTTTATAAAAATTCCGGGGTAGATATTACCGCCATTGTCCGTGCAGCAATTTTAGATCTTTCGGGTAAGCCCTTGCAAGGAGGATCAACTATTACCCAACAATTAATTAAATCTACACTTTTAACTCCCGAAAAAAGTATAAAAAGAAAAATTAAAGAAATAATTTTGGCATTTTGGGCAAGCAATATCTACACCAAAGATCAAATTCTGGAAATGTATTTTAATCAAGTACCATATGGAGGAACAGCTTGGGGAATTGAAGCGGCATCTGAAGTCTATTTTAATTCTAAGGCAAAAGATTTGGATCTTTCACAAAGTGCTTTTTTAGCAGGCTTAACAAGAGCTCCATCTGATTATTCCCCTTTTGGAGAATCACCTAAGCTATGGAAAAAAAGACAAGAAGAAGTTCTTGCAAAAATGGAACAATTAAACTATATCACTTCAAAAGAAGAAAATGATGCCTTAAAAGAAGAGTTGGTTTTTTCAAATCCTCAAACGCCTATTTATGCCCCTCATTTTGTTATGTTTATAAAAGATTGGCTCATTAAAAAGTATGGTTTGGGAATGGTTGAAAAGGGAGGATTACAAGTTACAACCAGTCTTGACTTAAAGACTCAAGATATGGCACAAAAAGTCGTCACTTCCGAAGTGGAAAAAGATGCCTACCTTAATATAACAAATGGGGCAAGCGTTATTACCAATCCTAAAAATGGCGACATATTAGCTATGGTCGGAAGCAAAGATTATACTGACTTAAATTCAGGCAATTTTAATGTAGCAACTGCCCTAAGACAACCTGGATCAAGTATTAAAGTTGTTACATATTCTTTAGCTCTTTCAAATGGTTATACTGCCGCAACAATTCTTGATGATAGTCCTGTTTCTTATGCTTCTCCCAACAGTCCGCCATACAGTCCGGTTAATTATGATGGAAAATTCCGTGGGAAAATCAGCTTAAGAATTGCCTTGGCAAATTCCATAAACATTCCCGCCATCAAAGTTCTTTCTAAGCTAGGTGTACAAAACATGATTGATTTAGGTGAAAAAATGGGCATAACGACCTGGACTCACCCTGAAAATTATGGATTAGCAATTACTCTTGGAGCCGCAGAAACAAAAATGATTGATATGGCAACTGTATATGGTGTATTAGCCAATGAAGGGAAAAAAGTTACCCTTAATCCAATTCTCAAACTTACTGATGCAACTGGAAATATTTTGGAAGAAAAAAAAGATACTAATATTGAAGAGATGCAGGTAGTTGATCCAGGAGTAACATTTATTATTTCCAATATTTTGGCTGACAATGGTGCCCGTGCAATGGAATTCGGTACCAATTCTCCTTTATATATTCCAAATAAAAATGTTTCTGTCAAAACAGGAACCAGCGATAATAAAAGAGATAATTGGACAATCGGCTATACTCCGGATTTTGTAGTTGCAACTTGGGTAGGAAATAATGACAATAGCCCAATGAATCAAAATTTGGCTTCAGGAATTACCGGAGCAGCGCCTATCTGGCATAATATCATGAGCGATCTTCTCTCCAATTCATCCCCTGCTGGAATGACTATCCCCTATGATGTAATGCAAAAAAACTGTCTAGGCAAAAAAGAATACTTTATTAAAGGTACAGAAAATTTGGTAAACTGCAATTTTGTTTTCCCCAGTCCAACCATTACTCCTAAACCTTAATTTTTATTTGACCCTTTACTCCAGGCAATCAATAAAAGAATAACTCCCCCTATTATCCAAGCCATGTATGGCTGCCAGTTCATTACAGTAGTCATGTAGTTTATGATCCCATAAACTATTGCCAAAACACCAAAAAGCATATATTTTTTGCCTGCATGACAACATTTTCCGCACATATTTTTTTCTTCCGCCATTATAATCACCTCTTTCACCCGCCAAAATTCGCTGTCGCCTGAGGCGACTAAGAATGGGCGGGCCATTCCTTATTAATATTTTTACACTTTTTTTATTTTTCTGCAATAGCCTTAAGAAGATTATATTGCTCTTGAGGTCCGCCGGCCGGCGGATGCGCACCAAAAATAAAGCTTGTTGAAACAAATCTGTCAACTCCGGAATTTTTTGCCAAAAAAATTGTTTTATTGTCTATTCCCCCATCAATTTCTATTTTCACGCTTACTCTCGTGTCATGCTGAATTAATTTCAACATCTCAACTTTTTTCAAACAATCGGGATTAAACCTCTGTCCAGATTCCCCTGCTTTTACGGCCATAATTAATATGGAATCCAAGTCAGACAAAGGAACTTTGATATTTTCTAATGACGTTTTACTATCAACTGCCAATCCAACTTCTCCTAATAACTTTGCTTTATTTACAAATTCAACCTGATCCACCGGCTGGCGCAGACATTCAATTTGTCCTATAAATCTTTTAAATCCTGCTTTTGCAAAAGACTCTAAATATTGAATTGGATTTTCAATCATCATGTGAACCTCGAGGAATAATTTCTTGGTATATTCTGAAAACGGCGTTGGATCCAAAAAAGTTGTGTTCGGAGCAAACTTTCCGTCAAGAATATCTATGTGGATTGACTTAGTAAAAGACTTAACAATTTCCAGTTTCCTCTTAATTTCGCTCCAATCTTTTTCTAAAATTCCAGGAATAATCTCCGACATAATATTATTTTAACATTAAATCATTGAAAATTGATTGAAAATTGAAAATTGAAAATTTTTTTATTTCCCAATAATAACGAGAGCATCTGCGGTTGAGGAGGAATCAAGATTAGCAGAAGCGCTTCCGACTGTATAACTAAATCCTAAATCTTTTTTTAAGAGTGCCAAGAAATTACTTTTTGAACTCTTTACCTGAATCATTACATCTGCATAATCACTATTGTCCGCATTTCCTACGGAACTAATTTTGTAACCAAAACTCTTAAGAATATCTGATCCCTTACTTGCAGCGCCGATTACCCCGCTACCGTTTTTGACCTCTACTGAAAGAGTACTTCTATCTAAACCTGTTGACGAATCAACCGGATTTACCGGCTTGGTAGTCGGAGATGTAGTTGGCTTTCCTGCTTCTGTAGTCGGATTAACACTTGGTGTTGGAGTGTCTGTTGGAAACTGATATTCGGTTGGGCTTGGAGTTGTAACCGGAGCTTCTTTTTGTTTACTTGACCCAAAAAAGAAATTTTTGGTTAGAAAAAAAACAACTAAAATAATTAAAAAAATAACAACATAAATAAACTTCTTTGGTTTCTT
>CAIQLZ010000029.1 GCA_903872785.1 Candidatus Levyibacteriota bacterium | reverse complement strand
TTGGGTAATTTCTTTAAAGTATCCTGCTCTTGTTTTGTAGTAATATAGCCGTCCTCCTGCATTCTTCTTAACACTTCCTTGCTCCTTTCAATATAGGCTTTCGGATTTTGCCCATAAGGAGAATAATAAGACGGAC
Organism: Candidatus Levyibacteriota bacterium; assembly: GCA_903872785.1. Taxonomy (GTDB): domain Bacteria; phylum Patescibacteriota; class Microgenomatia; order Levybacterales; family UBA12049; genus GWB1-37-8. The sequence continues at coordinate 8,473 of CAIQLZ010000029.1, read as the reverse complement.
TCTGAGGCAGTCCTGCCAATATAACTGACTCTGTTAAATCCAGATCTTTTGCTTTTTTACCAAAATATCTTTCTGCTGCTGCTTCGATCCCTAGAGTTGTTCCACCATAAGGAGTTGCATTAAAATAAAGTTCCAAAATCTGATTCTTTGTGTATTTTCTGTCAACTTGAATCGCCAGAATAAATTCTTTAATTTTACGCGCAAGAGTTTGCTCGGAAGTTAAGAGTGTGTTTTTAACCAGTTGTTGGGTCAAAGTGGAACCTCCTCCGGCGATTCTTCTACTTAAAATTGCGTTTCTAAAGGCTCTTAAGTAACCTATAATTGAAAATCCCTGATTTTTATAAAAATCTTTGTCTTCTATAGAGATCGTTGCTTCCTGTAGCGTTTTGGGGATTTGATCCAAAGTTATATATGTACGGTTTTGATCTTTATAAATATCGTAAAGCAAAATTCCGTTCCGGTCAAAAATTTTAGTAGATTGAGAGAAGTTGCTGGCGGAAAGCTTTGCCGGTGTTGGTAAATCCCGGCTATACCAGACAAACATTATGAAAAAGATTATAAATAAACCAATCAAGCCAAAAAAGGCTAATCTTGCAATTTTACTGTAAAGATAGATGTTTGAAGTATATCTTAATCTACGTCTGGATCTTCCCAAGAAAACCATAGATAAATTATACAACTTTTAAGAAATAATATGTTATACTTTGGCTATGGATAAAATTGACGAATTATTGAATAGGGGAGTGGCAAACATTATTCCCAATAGGGATGAATTAAAAAGACTTATGGCCACCGGTAAAAAATTAAACGTTTATTTAGGTATCGATCCCACTTCAACAAAAATTCATCTGGGTCATGCTGTGGTTTTAAGAAAATTATCGGAGCTCGCAAAGCTAGGACACAATGTCACTTTTTTAATTGGGGATTTTACAGCTTTAATAGGAGACACATCGGACAAAGATACCGAACGACCGGTTTTAACATCTGTTGAAATTCAGGAAAATTTTAAAACATATCAAAAACAGGCAGAGAAAATTCTGGATTTTTCTAAAGTTAAAGTTGGATACAATTCCGAATGGTTGAAAAAACTTTCCTTTGAAGAAACAGTAAAACTTTGTCAAAAGTTTTCTGTCGGAGACTTTATCAGCCGTGAATTAATTAAAAAACGCTTAACCGAAGGAAAAAGAATTGGTCTTCATGAAGTTTTATACCCGATTATGCAAGGATACGACAGTTTAACTTTAGATACAGATATTCAAGTCGGAGGAACAGATCAAACTTTTAATATGCAAGCCGGCAGAACACTTATTAAAGAATTAAAAAATAAAGAATCTTTTGTGCTCGCAATTGAATTTCTTATGGGGACGGACGGACGGAAAATGAGCAAGACTTGGGGAAATTCAATCTGGCTGGATGATAATCCCAATGATATGTTTGCCAAAGTTATGGCAATAAAAGATGAGTTGATAAATCAATATTTTGTCTTGGCAACAAATACTAATCTAAAAAAAATAAAAGAAATTGAAGGGAACAAAAACCCAATGGATGCAAAAAAGGAATTGGCGAAAATTATAGTTACGGAATTGCATAGCGCAAAAGCTGCAATTGACGCCGCGGAAAATTTTAAAAAAACTGTTCAAAATAAAGAAACGCCTTCTGAAATAATTAATATCAATGTAAGCGATGGTGCCACAGTGTCAGAGATCATTATTGCTGCAAAATTTGCTTCAAGCAAATCAGAAGCAAAAAGACTGATCGAGCAAGGCGGGGTAATCTTAAATGAAAAGAGGGTTACCGATCCTGATGCAAAAATTGAAGTAGGAATTCTTAAAGTCGGCAAGAGAAGGTTTGCAAAACTTGCGCTAGAATAATTTTATGGAACTATTCAGAAAACACCAGGGAATCTGGAAAATAATTGTAATCATTTCCTCCCTTGCTCTTATTGCAGCATCGATTCTTCCCTTATTAGCGCTTCGTTAGACTTATGAATCTTCAGTCACCGCTAACAACTGCCGGACATATTTACAAACTGTATGCGCGAAGACTGGAAAAGCTGGAAATAAAAACTTTTGAAGATTTTTTATATCATATTCCCTCCCGCTATGCTGATTTTTCGCTTATTTCAAAAATTAACAGAGTTCAAGTAGGAGAAGTGGTTACTATTCAGGGCACAGTTTCTGAAATAACTAACGAATTCACAAAAAATTTTAAAAGACTGCAAAAAGCCGAAATCACAGACGATTCAGGTTCAATTGAAGTTGTCTGGTTTAATCAGCCTTATTTAACCAAAGTTATTCACGTTCAGGACAAAATTTCTCTTTCGGGAGAAATAACCTGGTTTTCAAGAAAACTCGTCATGCAATCTCCAGAATATGAAATAATTTATAACCTGCCAACTATTCATACAGGAAGATTGGTGCCGATATATCCCGAAACCAGAGGAATATCTTCAAAATGGCTGAGAAGACAGGTTTATCGGTTAATTCAGGAGTATTTGAACACATTCATTGAATATCTTCCTGACTCAACTATTGCTAATCACTCCCTAATTGCAATAAATAAAGCGATTGAACAAATACATTTTCCACAGACTTTGGCAGATGCTGAAAAATCAAGACAAAGGTTGGCTTTTGATGAACTTTTTTTACTGCAACTCTCTGGCCTGGAAAGGAAAATGAACTGGAACAGGAATTTAGCCGGTAATCCTTACTCTGTTAATAAATTTAAAAATGAAATAGCTAAATTTTTGAATAAATTGCCTTTTACTTTAACTAATGCCCAGAAAAGGGTGCTTGAAGAAATATTTAAAGATTTGGCGATGGCTAAGCCCATGAATAGGCTTCTTGAAGGAGATGTCGGAAGCGGCAAAACTGTTGTTTCGGCAATTACCATGTTTTTAAGTCATCTGAACGGATTTCAATCGGTTTTAATGGCTCCTACAGAAATACTGGCCCAGCAGCATTTCAAGACTGTCTCACAGCTTTTAACTCCCTTCAAAATTAACATTGGTATCGCAACAGGAAGTCAAAAAACAAAAATTAATGATTTTGATGTACTAATCGGAACACACGCGGTTTTGGAAAAGGGAATTAATTTTGAAAAATTAGGATTAGTTGTGATTGATGAGCAACAAAGATTCGGGGTGGAACAACGCGCAATAATTAGAAGCAAAGGTAAAAATCCTCATCTTCTAACTATGACAGCAACTCCAATACCCAGAACTATCGCTTTAACTCTGTACGGAGATCTTGATTTATCAGTCTTAGATCAAATGCCGATTGGCAGAAAACAAATTAAAACCTGGCTGGTGCCTCCGAAAAAAAGAAATGGCGCATATTCCTGGATTGAAAAACAAATTAAGGATATAAAATCCCAAGCATTTATTGTTTGTCCTTTTATTGAAGAATCGGAAACCATGCAAACAGTTAAAGCAGCTAACAATGAATTTGAAAATCTTAAAGGTAATGTTTTTAAAAATTTAAATGTCGGACTCCTGCACGGAAAAATGAAGGCAAAAGAAAAGGAAAAAGTGCTGGAAAAATTCAGAAACGGGAAAACTGATATCTTGGTGGCAACTCCTATCGTTGAAGTCGGCATTGATATTCCGAATGCCGCAATTATCGTAATTGAGGCAGCGGATCGTTTCGGACTAGCTCAGCTGCATCAATTGAGAGGCAGGGTAGGAAGGGGAGACAAGCAGTCATATTGCCTATTATTTACAGAATCAACCAGTTTGCAAACTTTGGAAAGATTAAAGGCAATGGAAAAGCATAATGTAGGCAGCGAATTAGCAGAACTGGATTTACAATTAAGAGGCCCCGGAGAAATTTACGGAACTGCACAACACGGAAGAAAAATGCTCAAAATCGCCAGTTTTTCGGATTTTGAATTAATAAAAAAAGTAAGAAAAGAAGCGGAAAAATTATTTCCAAATCTTAAAAACTATCCAAAACTTTTGGAAAAACTAAAGACTGTTAATTTAAAACAAGTCTCTCCGGATTAAGAATTAAAATCCGGCTTAAACTATGTTTTAGAGTACTCTATAGGTGTGTTATACTAATTATGTTACCTCTATGAAGAAAAAAATTAAGAACATGTGGGACTGGATCAAAACGCTTTCATGGAAAAAGAAAATTTTCGGAATTGTAATTCTTCTCATCATCGCAAGTCTTGTCTACAAATCTATCCGCGGCAATGCACCCAAATATTCGTACGATACGGTAATTCGCCAAACAATCACGGAAATAGTTACGGAAACAGGTAATGTTTCTGTTGCAGGGCAACATGATATTCCGTCTCCTTCAACAGGCATACTTTCTAAGATCTATGTAAAAAATGGTGATGCCGTTACTGTTGGTCAAAAACTTTTTGAAGTTGTCAGCACGGCAACACCGCAGCAAAAAGCTGCAGCCTGGGCCGCTTATGCTTCTGCCAAGAGTGCTCTGGACAGCGCCAATTCAGCTCTTTTTAGCCTGCAATCAGCCTTATTCGTGGCGAATCAAAAATTTATGACTGACCGCGGAGTTATCAATCCGTCTACCGATCAGAAAGATGATCCGGTCTATATAGAAGAAAATGCAACTTGGCTTCAATCTGAAGCAAATTACAAAAATCAGCAAAAAGTCATCGCCTCTGCCCAAGCTGCCGCTACAAGTACTTATTTGGCTTATGAGGCTACACAGGATTCGGTCGTAACCTCGCCAGATGAGGGTACTGTACATAATTTGAACGGAGTTGTCGGATCAGTCATCTCAATACCTTCTTCGCCTGTAACAACTGCTAACACTCCCGTTCTGATTATCTCCACGGGGAATACGTATACTGTATCGGCGGTAGTCAACGAGGTGGATATTAATAAAATCAAAGTCGGCGATCCGGTATCTCTAACTTTTGATGCAATTAAAGATAAAGTATTTAACGGCAAGATTATCCAGGCTGATGATTTCGGCACAAATACTCAGGGCGTCATAAACTACAACATCTACTCTTCCGTAACTGACGGCAACAGACTGATTAAGCCTGGAATGACGGCTAATTTGACTATTGATACCAATAGGCATGAGCATGCATTAAGCGTTATCAATGCGGCCGTTCGACCGTACAAAGGAGCAAAAGCAGTACAGGTTCTTAAAAAAGGCAAACTTCAATATGATATCGTAGCAACCGGTATCAAAGGACTGGACCGAACGGAAATTATTTCGGGCGTCACTGAGGGTGAAAAAGTCATTATCGGCAATACGACCAGCTCTACGGCAATGTCTCTTCCTCCCGGAGGTCAATAAAAATTATATGTATGAAATCAGAACCGATTATTGTTTTTCAAAATATAACCAAAGCGTATAAAACAGGAGAGACACCCTATCCTGCACTGAAAGGTATTTCTTTAACAATAAGTAAGGGAGAATTTGTGGCTGTTGTCGGACCTTCCGGATCAGGAAAGTCTACAACAATGCATATTATGGGAGCCTTAGACACACCAACCACAGGCACTTATCTTTTAAAGAATGTTAATATCAGCAATTATACCGAAGATCAGTTGGCTGAAATCAGAAATAAAGACATCGGCTTTGTTTTCCAGACCTTTAACCTGTTACCGCGCACCACGGTTTTCAAGAACGTCGAAAGACCGATGATGTATGCAAATATCTCCCAAGAGGAGCGTAAAAAGCGCGTTATGGCAGCCTTAAAGCTCTTGCACATTGAAGAAAAAGCGGAAAATATTTCCAATAATATTTCCGGCGGCCAAATTCAACGGGTTGCCATTGCTCGGGCTCTCATTATGAATCCGGCAATTATTCTTGCGGACGAACCGACAGGAAATTTGGACAGCATTACGTCGCATGAAATTATGGAATTTTTCCGGGAATTAAATCAACAAGGGCATACGATAGTAATCATCACGCACGAAAAAGATATTGCAGATTATGCAGGCAGAACAATTCATCTTAAAGACGGCCTGATCATTTCTGATGAAATGGCAGGACACGGAAAAGATATCTGAATATGAGCTTTCCCGAATTATTCAAAACAGCACTGACGGCACTTAAAAGCAGTATTCTGAGAACTGCCCTGACAATGCTGGGGATTATTATCGGTATAACTGCGGTAATCCTTATTCTGATTATTTCCCAGGGCGCAACAGACTATATCAACGGACAGTTTTCCTCCCTCGGAGCAAATCTGCTTTTTTTTGCCTCATCCAACGCCATTAAACTGACCGTTGATGATGCTAAAGCTCTTGCTGACCCGAGTCAAATCTCTAATGTTCAAGCCGTGGGCGAACGATCAGTCGGAAGTGAAACTGTAGTAGCCAACGGACAAAATACCTTCGTGTACGTAATTGGAGTAACCCCATCTTTACAGGACATGATCGGCATTGCCATGGATACGGGCAATTTTATCAGTGACGATGACAACGCCGGCATCTCCCGCGTTGCGGTCTTAGGACCCAAAGTAGTTACCGATCTTTTCGGAGAAGGAGCAAATGTGGTGGGACAAAGTATTGAAATTGCCAATAAACCGTTCCGGATTATCGGAATAATCGCCTCTAAAAACAGCGCTATGGATGATTCCATTTTTATTCCGGTCTCGACAGCCATGCGCGTTCTTTTCGGCGTCAACTATGTACAGGCAATTGCCGTCAGTGTAAAAGACTCGCGACTCCTAGATCAAACGGAAACCGATGTCAAAGCGGTTATTTTCGAACGCCATACAATTACCGACCAGCAAGTTAAAGACCATTTTCTGGCTACGAGTTCACGCGACATCCTTTCCACTATCAACAGCGTTCTCTCAGTTTTAACCTTAGTTCTTTCCGGTATCGCCGGCATCTCACTTGTGGTAGGCGGAATAGGCATTATGAACATTATGCTGGTTACCGTCACCGAACGGACCAGGGAAATCGGACTTTTGAAGGCAATCGGCGCAAAACGTAAAGACATACTCATGCAGTTTTTAATTGAAGCAGTTATTCTGACAGTTGTCGGAGGCATTATCGGAATATTATTGGGCATAGGAATCGGATATGTAATTGCGGCCGCCGTCCAAGTTCCTTTCGGATTGCCTGTTGTTCCGGTTATCGCTTCCGTAAGCGTTTCTGTCGTGATCGGTATAATTTTCGGCAGTTATCCTGCTTTCCGCGCCTCAAAGCTATCTCCGATCGATGCGCTGCACCACGAGTAGCCTTGTTGAGATTCGTATTCAAAGTAATCTGCAGCTGGGATTTGAAGTTGCAAGTATTCAAGTTTAAAAGCAATCTTCCTAATCTGAATTCTTGCGAATAGATATAAAATTGAGTATAATAGCAAAATGCCGCACGAACCAAAAAAACGTCATTCAAGAGCAAGGCAGGGAAAAAGAAGAGCGAATATTAAGCTTAAAATTCCGGGTTTTCTGGCCTGCTCAAATTGCCAAGCTACAGTCTATCCACATACTGTTTGTAAGAAATGCGGTTTTTATAACGGGAAACAAGTTTTGGCTATCAAAGCAAAAAAGACAAAAGAAAAAACTGCCTGATTATGAAAACTTCCCTGGATCCCCGGCACAAGAAACGACAAAAAATAGTCGAAAGCTTATTTAAAATAGATTTCCACAAACAACCGGTAAATAATTACACAAAGTTAATCCTTAGTAAAAAGTCCTTTATCGATAAGAAAATTGAAACCGCCGCACCTGAATTTTCTATAGACAAAATTAATAAGGTTGATCTGGCAATTTTAAGACTCGCGGTTTTCGAGCTTTTGGTTGAAAAAACTCAACCCACCAAAGTAATTATTGACGAGGCTATAGAGCTTGCCAAGGAATACGGAGGAGATTCAAGCCCCTCTTTTGTAAACGGAGCATTAGGGAACATCAAGCTATGAACCTTCCGAAATTAAAAAATAAAAAACTTTGGCAAGAAGCCTTTACTCATAGAAGTTATCTGAATGAAGCAAAACTTAAAGTCGCTTCGAATGAACGTCTCGAATTTTTGGGAGACAGCATCCTCTCTTTTGTAATTTCAAAATATCTATATACCAAATATCCGGACTTTGATGAGGGAGATTTAACCAATCTCAGATCTTTAATGGTTAATACAAAGAGTTTGTCAGAAATAGCCAGAGAATTAAACATGGGAGAATATTTAAAGCTCTCTAAAGGAGAGGAGGCGTCAAAAGGACGGGAAAATGCAACGCTTCTTGAAAATAGTTTCGAAGCTTATGTCGGCGCACTTTTTTTGGATCAGGGCATGATTTCTGTTACCGAATTTCTGGACAATACTTTATTCCCGAAAATACAGGAATTAGTTGATAGAAAAGCATTTAAAGATCCCAAAAGCTTACTTCAAGAAAAAGTTCAATCTATAAAACAGAATACTCCTTTGTATAAAGTCCTGGAAGAGACAGGTCCCGCACATGCCAAAATTTTTAAAGTAGGCGTATTCGTTAACGGAAAAAAGTTGGGAGAGGGAACAGGCAAATCAAAACAAATAGCC
>CAIQLZ010000028.1 GCA_903872785.1 Candidatus Levyibacteriota bacterium | reverse complement strand
GATTTGAATTTGAGCCGGAGGTAACATCAAAATTATTAAAACAAGGATTTGATATTAAGGAAGTTTCTATAACAGTAATGCCTAGGGGATATGATGAAGGTAAAAAAATAAATACAGTTAAGGATGGAATAAAAGCTTTTTGGTATTTGCTTAAATATCGTTTTGTATACTAGTAGTATGAGAAAAATATTTAATAGGAAAACTGCATTATTATTGATTTTTTTATTAGGTAGTTTTTTAAGATTTTATAAATTGGGAGAAGTGCCTGCTGGTTTTCACACAGACGAAGCCTATTTAGGATACAATGCTTACTCAATTTTTAAAACAGGCAGAGAAATGACAGGAAACTTTTTACCGTTAAACTTATGCTCATTTCTCTATAGCCCTGCAGGATATTCTTATTTTTCTATACCGTTTATTTATTTATTTGGATTAAACGCGTTTTCCGTTCGTTTCGCATCAGCTCTTTTTAGTTCCTTAACAATTCTTTTGACTTTTTTGCTTGTTGGACAAATATTTAAAAATTTTAAGAATAAAGATTACCTTGCATTAATAACTTCATTTCTTATTGCAATTTCCCCCTGGAATATAAATTTAGCGCGTACGGCTACCGAGAATACGCTGGTAGTATTTTTTGTGACTTTAGGGACAATTCTTTATCTTTATTGGATAGAAAAACAAAAATATTACTTAATTATCCTAAGCTTATTATCATTTGCGATTACACTATTTATATATCAGGCTGCCAGAAGTTTTATTCCTTTATTTTTACCTTTGTTATTTATTATTTTTACAAAAAAAATAATTTCGAAGAAAAATCTGGCCATTTTTATCGGTTATTTGTTGCTAATAATATTTCCCGTAATTATTATTTTTTTGGCTCCTAAACTTGCATATAGAATAAGAACTCTTTCAATTACTCAAAATCCTCAAACACAACTGGTTTTAGATGAGCAATTACGGGAAGACGGAATTTTGGGTCTTGCGCCGTTACAGTCTAGAATTTTTAATAACAAGATAGTTAGTTATGCAGGCACATTTTTTCAAAATTATTTTGAACACTTTTCTTATAATTTCTTATTTACGGATTCAGGTTTTCCTTATAGATATAAGATTCCTTCGATGGGACTCCTATATGTATTTGAATTTCCATTAATTATTCTAGGAGTTTGGGAAATTTTCAAAAAGAATAAAAGAATAGGTGTTTTTATTGTGGGTTGGATTTTGCTTGTACCGGTTGGAAGTGCTTTGACATTTGACGATATTCCCAACTTACAGCGTACTCTAATTATATTTCCTGCTTTTTCAATATTGTCTGCAGTTGGTTTCCTAGGGTTAGTTGATTATTTGAAGAGAAACATAAAAACAAAATACGTATTGAAATTTATTTATATTTTAACTGGGGCGATTATTATCTATAGTTTCTTTTATTATCTTCAGGCGTATTACGTTCATCAAGTCGTAAATAGACTTTCTTGGTATAGGCAGGAAGGATATCAAAAATTAGTAGTTCAGATTGATAGGTATTCAAAGAATTATAATAAAGTGGTTGTAACTAGTTGGGAAGGTAATCCTACGATTTTTCTAATCTTTTATAATAAATATGATCCTTCTATGATCCAGAAAATCATAGAAAAAACTAATACTGTTGATTATGGAAATCTATCGTTTGGAAAATATAATATAACAAATGAAAAGTGTCCTATTAGAGAGGAATTAACGCTAAATAAGCAAACGGGAACAAGTTATTATATCCTAACAGGTAGAAAGGGAGTTTTATATGTCAATGACGGACTTTGTAAAATGCCGCAAGCAGGCGTTACGTTAATTGCTGACGTGAAAAGATTAGATAATGCTTCTGTATTTAAATTGGTAGCATTGAAATGAAAAAATTATTTAATTGGAATTTAGCAGTGCTTTTTGTAATTCTGTTGGCGGTTTTTTTAAGGTTTTATCAACTGGGTAATATTCCTTCAGGGCTTTTAAATGATGAAGCAAATGCTGGTTATGATGCCTATTCTTTACTTTTAACAGGGAAAGATCAGTGGAATAATTTTTTGCCCGTGAATAATTTTATCGGTTTTGGAGATTTTCAGCCTCCAATTAATAGATATTCATTGCTAATTCCCATTAAGATATTTGGATTAAATGAGTTTTCCGTAAGGTTTGTATCTGCCTTAGCCGGAGTTTTCTCTGTTGTCGTTTTATATTTTTTTGTTAAAAAATTGATCAATCCAAAAGCCGCCTTTTTCTCAGCGTTGTTTTTAGCAATAATGCCTTGGGCAGTTGGGTTAAATAGAATAGGACATGAATCTAATCTTGCCATTTTATTATTAATTACGGCAATTTATTTTGGATTATTAGGAAAATCTAGTAAAAGTTTGTTTTATTCTGTTTTTTTTCTAGCTCTTTCCATGTACACTTATTCTGCTTATATTCTTTATGCACCTTTAGTTTTAATAGTAGTTTTATATGTAAATTATAAAAAGGAATTAAAATACAGTTATCTACTGAAACCTTTAATATTGTTCTTAATTATTATATCCCCGATACTTTTTCAAAAAAATTCTGCTTCAGTAAGATTTTCCCAAGTAGGGTTAACAACCAAT
>CAIQLZ010000027.1 GCA_903872785.1 Candidatus Levyibacteriota bacterium | reverse complement strand
GCCTCCGAGGCTTGCTCAAATGATTGAGGTTTATGAAAAATACGGTGGAGTGGTTATTTCGGGAGTAAGAATTGAGAAAAAGGAAGACTTAAAAAGATACGGAATCGCAGACATAGAAAAAGTAAAAGGGAATGTTTATAAGATCAAATCTATTGTGGAAAAGCCCGATCCTGATAAAGCTCCTTCGAACTTAGCAACCCATGGGGCGTACATTTTGCCTCCGGAAATTTTTAAAGCTCTTAAAGAAATTAAGCCCGGAAAAGGCGGAGAAATTTGGCTGGTTGATGCAATCAATCTCTTAAAAGAGCAGGGAATACCGATCTATACAGTCGAAATTGAAAACGGCAAATATTATGACACGGGCAATAAAATTGAATACATGAAAACGGTTGTAGAATTGGCCCTAGAACACAAGGATATTAACGGTGAATTCCGCCAGTTTCTTAAAGACCTAAAGCTTTAATGTTTGTCCAGGGTCCTGTCAGAAGCAATCCCTTCTTTATTTATGAAACAAAGATTAAAATTTTTTATATCCGGCGGCCTGTGCTTTCTTCTTTTTGTCGGGTTTTCTTATTTGGTTCACAAAAATCTTTTTACTCAATTTGATTTTGATACAACAGTCAGACTTCAAGGCAACATTAGCAGAAGATTCGACGGAATATTTTCCCTCTTTAGTGATATAGGCACATTTGAAGTAATGTCTGGGGTTTTGCTGATACTTTTAGTGTTTTTAAAGAAAATAAGGGGCATATTTGCGCTGGGTTTTTTTGGACTGTTTCATCTGATCGAGATTTACGGAAAGTTTTTTGTCAATCATTTACCTCCGCCTGAGTTTATGCTGAGAACGGAAAAAATTATGAATTTTCCTCAGTTTTATGTCCGGACGGAAAATTCTTATCCGTCAGGCCATGCGGGCCGTACGGGATTTATCAGCGTTTTAATAGGATTAATTGTTTTGCGCAATAAAAAATTATCAAGATTGCAAAAAACTTTGATTTTAGGATTTTTAATTGCGTACGATATTACAATGTTTGTCAGCCGGGTTTATCTGGGAGAGCATTGGGCAACGGATGTAGTAGGCGGGGCAGTTTTAGGAGTAAGTCTGGGAATTTTAGCAATGGCCTTACTATAATTTGTTGAAAAGTAAAAGATTGTCAGGCTTAATTTCGGTGCAGGGGTAGAGGGAATCGAACCCCCAGTCGCGGTTTTGGAGACCGCTGGTTTACCGTTAACCGATACCCCTATAGCGCAGTTTGATTATACCAAAGTTATTTCAATTTTTCCGTTTCTTTGTGTTCGTTAACTTTCTTGCAGTGTTTACAAAATTTCTTCAGTTTAACTTTTTCCAAGGTATTAACTTTATTGCGGGTTGTTATATAATTTCTGTTTTTGCAAACAGTGCAGAGAAGTGCAATTTTAACCCGTTGTTCTCCTTTGCTTGCCATAATATTTTCCTCCTTTCAATATAATTTTGAGCCGGCGGCGGGAATCGGACCCGCGATCTAGTCATTACCAATGACTTGCTCTACCACTGAGCCACGCCGGCGGCGTGGCTATTATTTAATGTGTGCTGGGTGAGGGACTCGAACCCCCGTAGGCCTTACGACCGTCTGGTCTACAGCCAGATGCAATTGCCGCTATGCGAACCCAGCATTTTGCTTTAATTATCTCCTGAGCCTCCCAACAGAATCGAACTGTTGTCATATGTTTACAAAACATACGCTCTGCCATTGAGCTAGGGAGGCAGATATCAATTTAAATAAAGCTAAAATTCATTTTATCAAACAAAGGGAGATAGAACAAGAAGATGCTGAAATTCAGCATTACAAAAAATAGACAGATAAATACACTCTTTAGCACCGAGAGTGATTTTCATTTCTCCAAAGCTTAATTAGGAAAGCTATCTTTTGCACCACGGTGCGAAAGAATAAGCTTTTGTCTTCCTCACCAATCTGGCGAGGGGTACCTCAAGAGAATTGAAATTGTTAAGAAAAATCTAAATCAACCTCTAATACCAAAGAGCAATTTAAGTATAGGAAAAAAAGCTAAGGATGTCAACCCCGATTGAACTGGGGTCAAGGTTATTCTTACTGCGCGTCGGAAGCGGAAGGTTTTTCTCCGATGGTAAATAATCCTGCGTCAGCTTCTTTTAATACAGATTGACTTATTCCTT
>CAIQLZ010000026.1 GCA_903872785.1 Candidatus Levyibacteriota bacterium | reverse complement strand
TTTTATAATAAATTTAAACCGCGTTTGCTTATTTAAGATTTGAGATTTAAAACCTAAGATTACCGATGCAGTCGCGTCGGTGCTTCCGCCATCAACAATAATAATTTCATCAGGAGGCCTAGACTGAAAAAGCAATGATTCCAGTAATTGCTTTACCGTTGCCTCTTCATTGAAAACAGTAGCTATAAAAGATACTTTCATACTTGCACCAGAGCTTAACAATTCGTATTATATCAGCATGCTACCGCAGTACAAAATGGTCTTAATTAACGGTGTTTTATCCGTTATTTTATTATTGGGTCTTATAATCTACAAATATATTTTTAAAAGAAAAGTTAATCTCTTTTGCTTACTGCTATTAATTTCTAGTCTTCCTCTTATAAGTATACTCAGGGCGGGAACATACGAAAGCGGAGATTTATCCCAACATACAGCAAAATTAATGTCTTTTTATAACTTACTGGCTAATTATAAACTTATCCCCAGATGGACACCTGAAATTAACGTCGGATATGGAGATCCTTATTTTCTGTTTGCTTATTTTCTTCCGTATTTTGCGGGTTCTGTTTTCCATTTTTTAGGATTTTCCTTCCTAAACAGCCTGAAAATGTTACTTGCTTTCTCCTTCATTTTTTCAGGAATAACCATGTATTTTTGGATAAAAGAAGAATTAGGCAGTAAACCGGGTTTTGCCGCTGCAATATTTTACCTTTTCATGCCATATCACTTAGTAGATCTTCACTTTAGGGTTACAGTCGCAGAAAATCTTTCTTTTGTATTTTTACCGATTATCTTATTGGCAATCAAAAAAAGCATTGAAAATTATAGTAAGAAATGGTTCGTTATTCTTTCAATATGTTCAGGACTTTTAATTCTTTCTCACCAGGCCATTGCCGTTTCATTTTTACCCGTAACAATTGGCTATTGTTTTTTTACCTGGTTTATGAAAAATAACAGGACACCAAGAGACCTCTTTTTCTGTTTTATTTCTATAATATCAGGCTTTCTTCTGGTATCTTTTTATTGGCTGCCGGTTGTCTTTCTGGCTAAATTTACGCAAAGCGGATTAAATCCAACCCCAATTTCATTTCCCGCCTTTACGGAATTGCTATATTCGTCTTGGCGATATGGATTTCTATTCCAAGGGCGTGAAGGGGAACTTTCCTACTTAATCGGCTATACCCAATTACTAATCGTCTGTTCATCCGTATATTTAATTTTTAAAAATAGGCTAAGAAAAAGACTTAAGAATCTAAACATTTTTTTTCTGATTATTTCTGCAATTATATTTTTAATGATGCTTCCTATAACTGCCCCCATATGGGAAATAACGCCTTTCTTAAAATATTCTCAATATTCAACCCGACTACTGGTAATTTTGTCTTTATGTATATCGGCACTCGCGGGAATTATTGTTAAAAAAGTTAATAAAACCTGGTTTGTTGTTATACTTTGTTTTTTTACGGCTATTTATACAATCCTGAATTGGGGAAACAGACGGACAATTCCAGCCATAAACGACACTTATTTACAACAGGAGTTTAATTCCAGACAAAATATTAGCGGATTGGAGCCTACTTTTCCAATCTGGGCAAACTTAAACAAATCCAAAATCAAAACAAGACCGAAATCCAATATCGAAATTCTAAGAGGAAAAGCGGCAATAAAAGAAATCTTAAGAACTCCGATATCCCACATCTACAATATAAACGTTAAGTCAACTGTCGAAATTAAAGAAAACACCTTATTTTTCCCGGGATGGATCATAACGGCAAATAAAAAACAAATCGCCATAAATTACAAAAATTCTGAATATCCCGGAATTATCACTTTTAATCTGGACCAAGGAAGCTACAGAGTTAATGTCAGATTCATTGATCTCCCGATAATTATTTTTTCAAAATGGCTAAGCGGATTGTCGCTTTTGGGAATATTAATTTATGTTTTTATTCCAAAAAATTTAAAGCTTCCAAAGCCTTAAATATGTATTCGTCATCTCTTCCCAAGTATATTTACTCACCCAAGTAAAAGCTTTTTCGATCATTTTGTCTTGTTTTTTCGGATTATCTAAATATAAATACATTTTGGAAACAAGCTTCGTAGGAGAATTTGAGATAATAATATATTTTGAAAAAGACGCCATTTTAAGATAATCTTCTTTAAGCGGATTATCATAAACTGCAAATACCAATTTTTTCGCGGCCATGGCTTCGAGAATTGAAAGATATCTGGACGCAAAAGCAAAATTATATTTATGGATTTCTTTTTGAGCGTTATTCACAAAACCTTTAAATTCAACACCGCGCACCACGGCCCTCCTAAATTTTCCATCTCCGAATACTGTCAGCTTAAAATCAGGAATTTTTTCTCTAATTATTTTGACTGCTTCAAAATAAGTTAAAATACCTGTCTGCTCATCAAGTCTACCCATAAACACAGCCGATTCCGGATTAGTTTTATCTAAAATTGGAGATTTCGGATCAGGAATTTTTACAGCACCGCAGGAAACGTAGGTAGGTTTTGTTCCGTACCATTTTTTAATAAAATCTCCTATACAAATATTGCCATTGGATAATCTTTCGGAAATCTTGCGGACTAAAATATCTTTTTGTTTTAAAGGATAACCTTCGTATCCGTGGAACGTTGTAAATACTTTCTGAAAAGGCAGTGAGAATCGAAAAGGCAGATACCAAAAAAATACGTCATGGCAATGTACAATATCCGCATTTTTTATAAGCTTATTATTCCGCCAGAGCCATTTCCAGATTTTGAATTTCTTAAGCTTGTCATTTCCAAGTTTTGGCATTCTGAATACTTCGATTCCATTTATTGTTTCTCTTAGCTTTGTCCCAAACGGATTCTGCTCTGTAACAACGGTTACCTTATGACCTTTTTTAATTAATATCTGGCCAATCTCCATTACGTGTTTTTCAACTCCGCCCACATGAGGATAAAACAAGCGCGAAAAAAATAAAATATTCATGCTGTTTTGGCTAAAATCACCAGATCATTAGGCTGCCATCTGTTCCGTAAAATTTTTGAGGATATCTTTTTAAGAGTGTAAAGGTTTTTAAACGCAAACAATGTTTTAAGTTTAATAATTTTAAATCCCGCAATTGCCAATTCAGCTCTAATTAAGTTTTCCGTGTAAGTTCTCGTGTGTCCGCTTGGGTTGTTTTTCGCTTTCTCCAAACCCTCATTTGTGGGAACGGAAATTATGAAGGATCCTTTTTTCTTTAATATTTGTTTAATTCCATCCAAAAGAGTAAGGATTTTACTTGGGACAACGTGCTCCAATATTTCAAGAGCAAATACGACATCAAAAGATTTTTTTGGATATTTCATTTTGTAAATAGACTCTTTACGGAATTTGCCTTTAAATTTATTTTTTAAATTTCTCACAGAGACACCGGAAATATCATTAGCAAAAATGCGGATGTTTCTTTGGCTCAGCAGTTCTTCTATGAATCCTTGCCCTGCTCCTATGTCTAATATTTTCTTTGCCCCTTTTGGCATAAAACCGAAAGCTATTCTGACCCTGTCCCTAGTCATTCCGTCTTGTTTTTCCAAATTTGTGTTCTCAGATAATTTTTTATTCCAAAAAGATGATGAATTTAAATTTTTAATTTCGGCATATTGCAAATTGTAGGTTTTTTTAAGCATAGTTAAATCGTTTAGGCTGGCCAGAATTTGCCTCATTCTTTCGACTAAAAAAGGCTTTTCCGCGCATTTTTTACAAAGGGGGTACCTGTTTTCAATTTTGCATCCTAAGCATTGTTTCACAAGCTGAATTCTATCATTGATTTGATATTCAAACAACCCATCGGTTTATATTTCACTTCCAAAAATGTATAATATTCCTAATCTGAATATGAATAAAAAATATCTTCCTAAAGCTTCCGAAGTTATTTATAAGAATATTATCAAGAAAATTTTATTTCAAATTGAACCGGAGACTATTCACAATGCAATGGTCAATTTGGGCGGACAATTCGGAAAAAGTAAAAGTATTCAGAATTTTTTTTCTTCGCAATTTAAAATTGAAGATAAATCCTTAAAACAAAATATAGCCGGAATAGAATTTGCAAATCCGATTGGTTTGGCCGCCGGATTTGACTATGAAGCAAGACTAACGCAAATACTCCCATCAATAGGCTTTGGATTTGAAACGCTCGGTACAATTACGAATTTAGCTAGCGAGGGTAACCTAAAACCGCGTTTGGGACGATTACCTAAGTCAAAATCTTTGATGGTCAATAAAGGCTTTCGAAACTTGGGAGCAATAAAAACAAGCGAAAAATTAACCGGACTTTCTTTTGAAATTCCGGTCGGAATAAGTATCGGCAAATCAAATGTACCGGAGTGTGATTCCCAGGCAAAAAGCCTCCAAGACATTATTAATACTTTTATGATATTTGAAAAATCGAACACTAAACATGCTTATTACGAACTTAACATAAGTTGCCCCAACCTGCAAGGAAATGTAAGCTTTTATCCTCTGGGCAATTTAAAAGAACTGCTTGCGGAAGTTGACAAACTTCATATCAAAAAACCGATATTCGTTAAAATGCCGCTTGAAAAAACGGATTACGAAGTTATTAAAATCCTTGACACAATATCCAAATATTGCCCTAAAGGAGTAATTTTAAGCAATCTGTCGAAAAACAGAAAGAGTAGGCTACTAAGACCGGAAGAAGTAGGCAAGTTTCCTGGTAATGCGGGTAGTTTCAGCGGTAAGCCAACCTATGAGCTCTCAAATGAGCTGATCAAGCTATCCTACAAAACTTTTAAAGACAGATTTGCGATTATCGGCTGCGGAGGAGTATTTTCCGCAAAAGACGCCTATGAAAAAATTACCCTGGGAGCTTCTTTAATTCAGCTGATAACGGGAATGATATTTGAAGGTCCGCAAATTGCCTCTCAAATCAACTCAGGTTTAATCGAATTGCTTAAGAAAGACGGAGTTGGCCACATTTCGGAAGCAGTCGGAATAAGGGCTCATTTGTAAATTTTGTTTTGTGGACCCGAGAGGATTTGAACCTCTGACCTCTTCAATGTGAATGAAGCGTTCTACCACTGAACCACGGGTCCATAATTCTATTTTATAACATCTGTTATTAATTGACAAAGCAAAATAAATCAAGGACAATATAAAATATGGAATTTTTAAGGAAAATCTATGCATTTTTATTAGACACTGTCCAATCTCTCCTTTTAATTTTTGCCGTATTCCTCGTTATATACATATTCTTATTCCGGCCGTTTCAGGTAAGCGGAAGCTCGATGTATCCGACTTTCTTTGATAAGCAATATATTTTAACTAACATCATCACTTTGAAATTTAATAACCCAAAGCAAGGAGACGTGATTGTTTTTAAGGCTCCTAATGATCCCGAAAAAGATTATATAAAACGGGTAATCGGAATCCCGGGAGATACCGTGGAAGTCAATAACGGCAATGTTTACGTAAACGGCAATCTCTTAAACCAAAACAACTTCTTACAGTCCTCAGTAAAAACTTACGGAGGAGCATTCCTAAGAGAAGGCGCATCCATAACCGTTCCGCCGGATTCTTACTTTGTGATGGGCGATAACAGAAGCGGCAGTTCTGATTCAAGAGAATGGGGATTTGTCCCTCTTAGCTCGATTATCGGAAAATCTTTTTTTGTTTACTGGCCTTTCAACAAAATTGAAGTAATTAAAAATCCTTACGATTAACAATTATTCTCCTGCCAAAATTTTATTTATAGCTTTTATTTTAGGACCAGTTACTTCTACGTCTCCCCTTATTTCGATTAATATTTTGGCTTTTTTGCTGGACTGAAAAATTGTAACTTTGTCCAAATTATGCAATTTTGCAATTTTCTTGGCCATTTCATCAAGTTCGGGAATCCAAAGTCTATCCTCAACCGTACGGGGTTCTTTCTTTTGAATTTCCCCTTTAGCTTTTCTTGCTTCTTCTTCAGTTTGCCTAACCGTACTGTTTTCACGAAGTATTTTTTTAAATAGTTCCAACATCAAATTTTGATCACCCAGAGAAATTAAGGGGCGCACATGTCCTTCCGAGATTACTCCGGCAACCAAAGCATCCTTGATTGCATCAGGAAGAGACAAAAGTCTGATTGTGTTTGAAACTGTCGGAGCGCTTTTTCCGACCTTTCTGGCAACTTCATTCGTTCCCAAGCCAAATTCATCAATTAACCGCTTATAAGCCAACGCCCTTTCAATTGGATTCAAGTCTTCTCTTTGTACATTCTCAACAATTGACATTTCCAGCATGCCTTGAGGTGTCGTTTCTTTAATTACAACGGGAACTTTAGAGAAACCCAATAATTTTGCCGCTTTCCAACGCCTTTCCCCTGCAATAATCTGGTATCCGGCCGGAGTTTGAGCAACAACCAAAGGCTCAAGTATACCTTGCTCTCTTATGGAATCAACTAAATCATTCAAGGATGCAGGAGAGATTATTCCGCGGGGCTGAAGAGGATTAGATTGAAGCATATTGATTTCAAGCTCGTGGATTTCATTTTTGGTATTTAGATCATCCATAAATAGATTAAGGTTATGAATTCACAATTTCTGCAATTCTTTTTCCGCGAGAAATTTTAAAATTTACGACTCCGTCTTTTGTTGCATAAAGCGTAAAGTCATTTCCCATAGAAACACCCATGCCACTGAAAATTTTCGTTCCTTTCTGACGGACAATGATATTCCCTGCCAAAACTTTCTGACCACCATATATTTTTACTCCCAGACGTTTTGATCTGGAATCACGGTTGCCTTTTACTGAACCCTGAGCTTTAGTATGCGCCATAGATTAAATTCCTGTGAAAATTATTTTCATATTACGTCAATTTTTCACAGCTGTCAAGATATCAATAATTTTTATTTTTGTTAAATACTGCCTATGCCCGGTTACCTTCCTATATCTGGATTTTGCCTTAAATTTAGCAATCCTAAGTTTTTTTCCTTTAAAATGCTCTAATACTGTAGCCGTAACTTGTACATCGTTAAGCATAGGTCTTCCCAGTTTTATTTTATCGCCTTCCACATACAACAGAACCTCCTTAAATGAAAACTTTTCTCCGGGTTTGAAATCTAATCTGTCAACTTCAATTACCGAATCTTTTAAGACTTTATATTGTTTTCCGCCTGTTTTTACGATTGCGTATTCCATAATGTATGATTGTATCAAAAAATCTACTTAATTTCCAGAACCTTACGGGAAGAATCTCCCCTGTTCATGGAATTTAGAATTCCAAAAAGAATAAAATTAGATAACATGGAGCTGCCTCCATACGAAACAAAAGGAAGGGTTACTCCGACTATCGGCAGCATCCCGATATTCATGCCTATATTCAGCAGAAACTGAAGAAAAATTAAAGAGAAGACAATTACGGAAAATATTTTACAGAATAATTCATCCTGCTCCCGAAAAATTTTAAAAATTTTGTACAGTAGAAAAGCAAAAGTAGCCACAATTAAAATTGCGCCGATTATTCCCAATTCCTCCGATAAAGTTGCGAAAATAAAATCAGTATGCCGCTCCGGCAGAAATCGCAATCCCGACTGTGTTCCTAATCCCAAACCGCGTCCTATGAACATTCCCGATCCAACTGCGATGACGGATTGAATAGCATTATAAGATAGACCCAAGGGGTCATTTGGATTTAAAAAAGTCAAAATCCGCTGTTTTTGATAATCATGTAAAAATCGCCAAAAAACGGGAGAAAGTATCAGTGCAAGAACAAATCCTGAAAAAAAGAATCTGAAAGGAAAACCGAAAACAATAAAGGCAATAACCGCTGCAAAAATATAGATTAAGGCATTTCCCAGATCCGGCTGTAAAAAAACCAACCAAGCCACCGGCACTAAAAACAGAAAAGCCAATAATAAAGTTTTTAAGGAGGAATTATTTCCGTAAGAAAGATAGGCCGAAAAGGAAATTGCCAAAAAAGGCTTCAGAATCTCGGAAAATTGCGCTCTGAATCCAAAAAAATCGAGCCATCTGATGGATCCTCTTGTTTCAACTCCAATAATTAAAACTATAATTAATAAAGTAATCGAAATTAGATAAATTGGCAAAGCGTAAAACTTTACCGTTTTGTAATTTGTTTGAGAAAAAAAGAAAAACGCAAACAGTCCGATAATAAAAAAAATTAACTGGCTTTTAAATAAAGAAAAATCCATTGAAAAAAGAGCAGTTAAACTCAAGGTCACTAATACGAACACCGGAGCTAATAATCCCCAATCAATGTCAAAAAGCGAACGTCTGTTCATTTACGCTTAACTAAAAAACTTTCTCCTTCGGTTAAATTTTCAACCATTGCTTTCCTTTTTATTTCTTCTTCGAATCCTTTCGGCCATTCCTGCAAAACGACATCTATCTTTTCGTTCAGTGCCGTACCTAACCTTTTCCGCTCCTGCTGAATTTTCCTGATTATGCTTCTTACTTCTCCTTCTTTTTTTAATTCCTCAGTTAAGTTTACATCAAGGAAAACCGACATTTCCCCTTTTCCTTTGACAAAAGACACTTTCTTAACATTTAATTCATCTTTAATTAAATTAATTAACGCTTCATTTTCAATATTAATTTGTGGGTTTGAGACTCTAAATTCTGCCAAAGGCTGCCTGACTTTTAACAGCGCTTCTTTTCTTTTTGCATGTCCCAGTTCACAAAGTTTTCTGACAAAATCCATATCTTTTTCTAATTTTTCATCGATACTTCCTGCTTCCGGCCAGATTGACAGATGTACGGATTCCTCATCGGTTAAATTCAAGTAGATTTCTTCCGATATAAATGGCGCAAAAGGGGCAAGAACCTGACAAAGACTGACTAGGGCTTCCCATAATGTCTTATAGCAATCATGCTTATCTTTTTCATCTTCACCGGACAATCCGACCCGATCACGGGATCTGCGCACATACCAAAGAGAAAGGTCGCTGACAAAGTTTTCGATGAAATTACAGGCAGAAAGAGCATTATATTTTTCAAGCGACAAGGAAACATTCTTAATCAATTTATTCAGTTTCGACATTATCCACATGTCCAGAATGTTTACTGACAAACCGGTTCTTCCTTGGTGAGTCCAATTATCAACAAGCGCATTGGAAACAAAAAAATTGTAAATGTTCCAAAGCATCAAATGAAACTGCCTTCTTGTATCACTAGCTAAGCCTACTCCGAAATTAAGATTTTGCTCAGGATCCTGGCGTAAAAACATCCATCTCATTACGTCGACGCCTATTTCCGAAGCTGCCTGATTAAATTCAAGCGCATTTCCTTTTGATTTATGCATTTCTTCGCCTTTTTCATCTCTGACCGATGCAAATCCCAAAACCGTTTTAAAAGAATTTGAATTCTTAAGCGCAGTTGTCATGGCAATGAGAGAATAAAACCAATTTTTAAATTGTCCGGGAAAGCTTTCGGTAATAAAATCCGCAGGAAACCAACCGGCAGGCAGAGTAGAAAAGGAAACAATGCCCGCATCCAACCAAGGATTTCCCACATCAGGAATTCTGGACGCTACCTCACCGCACTCTGCGCATTTTATTTTTATCTCATCTATCCAGGGCCGGTGAGGACTGTTGCCGTCAAACTTTTTCCAACCCTCAACCGCATTTGCCCTAAGCTCTTCTTTGCTTCCGATAACTCTGATTGTCTGACATTTCCGGCATTCCCAAATCGGCAAAGCTAATCCCCAATAGCGTTTTTTACTGATTAACCAATCATGCATGTTCTTAAGCCAGTCCAGTTCTCTGTCCAATCCCCAACTCGGTATCCACTTAATTTTTTTGGCCACTTCGACCATCTGCTCTCTATATGTTTTCCCAATTTTTGGCTTCGCTGCCTTATCCATCGCTATATACCATTCATCAACCACCCTCCAAACCAATTCTGTTTTACATCTCCAACAAGTAGGATACCTGTGGGAATAATCAAATATTTTATGGATAAAATTTCTTTTTTCCAAATCATCCAAAATCATCGACGTTGCGTTTTTTACATAGATTCCTGTTAGAAAATTAAATCCGTCAATAAATATTGCGGATTCGTCAATTTCTTCAATTGCCGGCAGATTTTCTTTTTGCCCTAATTTAAAATCTTCAGAGCCGGCGCCCGGAGCTACATGGACAATACCTGTGCCCTCAAGGGAATTTATCGGCAAAATCAGATCATCCGCAGCAACAACCCGGTGAACATGTTTACCTAAAGCTTTTTTAACTGCGGGTAAATTGTCGTAAGGAGCGATATATTCCAAACCTATCAAATCGCTTCCTCTTAACTCTGCTATTTTCTTCCACCCATCCGTTAGTTTCAATTTATTAATTAGCATTGCCTCCCTGTCTAAATTTGCGTTTGCTGTCGGGCTGATTAAAATTATTTTTTCCCCTTTTTGGTTTTCTAATTTCCAATAGGAAAGATTTCTATCAACAGCTAAAGCTACATTTCCGGGAATTGTCCAGGGAGTTGTCGTCCATGCCAAAAGATATTCCTTGTCTTTTCCTTTAACCGCAAGCCGAAAAACAACGGTCTTATGAGTAAGTTCCTTATACTCCTCTGTTAAAATCTCATGCTGGGAAATTGCGGTTCCGCATCTGGGACACCAAGGCACAGAATCGCGCCCTTTATACAACCAGCCTTTTTCATTAACAACTTTCAAGAAATTCCAAATCGCATAATTATTTTCATCTGACGAAGTGTGATATGAATTATCCCAATCCATAAAATATCCCAATCGTTTGCTTTGTTCCGTTTGAATTTCTGAAAATTTTTTAACCCTCTCTTTGCACAGATTAATAAATTTTTCCAAGCTTCTAAATTTATCTCCGACAACCAGATTTTCGATATCTTTTTTGTTTTTAATTCCCAATTCTTTTTCAACTTCTACTTCCACCCAAAGCCCTTGTTCGTCAAACCCATTCTGAAATCTTTGTTTTTTTCCCCGCATATTCCAAAATCTTTGCCACAAATCTTTATAGGTTCTGCCCCAGGCATGGTGGACCCCCATAGGATTATTCGCAGTTATCGGACCGTCAAGAAAAGAAAATTTTTCTTTTGAATTATTATTTCTTTGCAGATATTTTTTCAGAACATCTTTCTGCCGCCAACTTTTCAAAATTTCTTCCTCTAGTTTCGGAAAATTTATATTCGGATTCACAAGCTTAAACATAGACTTAATTGTATCCCAATTTTAAGATTACTTCAAGGCAATATTGGATTAAGAAACCGCAAAGTAGTATAATTTCTTTCTCGGAAAAATTTAATTTTAACTTATGCAGGAAAACGAGAATATTCTCTGTCACTCCCGGGAAAAATTTGCCGCAAAAGAAAAACTGGCCAGATTTACGGTGGCAGCCTTATTATTCATTGCCTGTCCGGGAGACGATATAGCCGTACTCGCTGCGGCAGCTTCTCCTTTGTCAGGACAAACGCAAGTTGATCCAAGGCCAATTCTTGATCTTTTTTGGGTAAATAACAATTGTAAACAGCTTAAATGGGAAAAACCTGAAATTCCTACAGTCGAAAAATGCACTGACTTCGAACAGGAATGTATTCCGACTCCAATTTCCGCTGAAAACATCGGGGAATTGATTGCCATTCAAAAGTTCCCGTAAAATATGCCATTTGACAACTCGGTAATTATTTTACTATTCTTAAATCATGAACGAATTATTAAATATTGTATTTAGATCTGTAACCGTTTATCTCTTTATAATTCTTGCCATAAGGTTACTCGGCAAAAAAGAGCTTGCTCAATTATCGGTTATTGACCTTGTTTTTATCTTATTGATAAGTAACGCAGTGCAAAACGCCATGGTCGGT
Source organism: Candidatus Levyibacteriota bacterium (assembly GCA_903872785.1). GTDB lineage: Bacteria > Patescibacteriota > Microgenomatia > Levybacterales > UBA12049 > GWB1-37-8. Next base: position 1,191 of record CAIQLZ010000026.1, on the reverse strand, counting down.
AACAATTCCAGCCTTCTCGGAGGAATTACCGCAGCAGGATCGCTTTTTATACTAAATATTGTTTTAGATAAACTCTTTTTCCGCTCTAAAAAATTAAGTGAATTCTTTCAAGGCAATCCCTTAATGCTTATTTATAACGGCAAAATCATAGAGGCCCATCTAAAACAGGCTTCTATCTCCCATGATGAGCTTGAAGCAGCAGTCCGCGAGCATGGAGTTAAAAATATCCAAGAAGTTGACCTGGCTATGCTGGAAACCGATGGAAACATCAGTATCTTATCTAACAATTTTGCCCATAAAACTGTCAGAAGAAGAAAAGCTCATAAGGTGCTCACGAAAAATACGTAGGAATTTCCGATAATTAACCTCCAAAGCCGATTAATACGGCTCCGATAGACATAAGTACTGCTCCGATTGCAATAGAAAGCGAAATTTTTTCTTTTAAGATAAATACGGCGAGAATTATGGTAATCACTAAGCTTAATTTGTCAATCGGAGAAACTTGAGATACTTTTCCGAGCTGGAGTGCTTTAAAATAAAATAGCCAGGAAAGTCCCGTGGCAATACCGGAAAGAACAAGAAAAACCAAAGAAAAACGGGAGATTGAAGAAAGTTGCTTAAAGGTCCCTTGAAACAGAACTATTCCCCAGGCAAAAAATAGAATTATAACCGTCCTAATGGCAGTTGCTAAATTTGAGTCAATATTTTTAATGCCTATTTTGGCTAAAATCGCCGTAAGAGCTCCGAAGAATGCGGAAATAAGAGCGTACACTAACCAACTCATTCTAAAATTATATCACAAGATAAAATAGGCAATATTTTTTATTTATAACTTATTCCTTTACGCACTATTTCATTCTTTTTGCCATAGTGTCTGCATAGCTTCGCTGTTTTTCCCATAATTTCTTTAATTTTATTTTCTTCCGTCACGTTTCTTAACTTCCATTCTATGCTTCCGCAATAGAAAAATGAAGTGCAATTAAAACAACTTTCTTTTTTCATCTTCTTAAAGCTTCAAATAAAAGATAGCAGGGAATAGCTAAAGTGTCAAATTGAGGCTAAATTTAATTCCTCTGAATAAAGAATGCGGAAATATTCCTGGCATTTTAATTTCCAATTTCCGGATAAGGCCTTAATTTTCTTGACAACCTTACCTGAAAAATCCATACTAATTATAGATGTGTTCTGGGG
>CAIQLZ010000025.1 GCA_903872785.1 Candidatus Levyibacteriota bacterium | reverse complement strand
AGATAAGCAATTAAATCTTTTATTTCTTCCTGCTGAAAAAGATACCCAGGACCTAAAAATTGAAAAGGGATTTTGTGTCTTTGCAATGCAGTTGTGATAATTCCTGCATGATTGTTGGCCCGAACCAAAATAGCAATATCACGATATTGATACTTATTTTTAGTCAATTCTTTTATGGTTCGCGCTATTTTATCTCCTTCGTCTTCAGATTTTACTTCATGGATTAATTCAATATCCCTTTTAGGAGCTACAGAGTGACTTTGTAGCTTTTTATCAATTCCTTCGACTATTTCAAGACGGTTAGGGTTATTATGCTGAATTAACCGATAGGCTGCATCCAGAATTGGCTGAGTAGATCTATAATTATTGTTCAAAGTAACAATTTTCGCATTTGGGAAACTTTTCTTAAATTGTAAAACGTTTGAAACAGCAGCTCCTCTAAATCTGTAAATTGATTGATCGTCATCTGCAACTACAGTAATATTCTTGTCTTTTCCGGCGAGAGCAATTGCTAATTCATTTTGAGCGTAGTTCGTATCTTGGAATTCATCAACTAAAATAAATTTAAATTGATATTGATATTTCTTTAAAATATTCTTTCTTTCTCTAAATAGAAGCAGTGTATTTGAAATAAGATCAGAAAAATCCATAACAGACTCCTTAATTTTTAATTCTTCATATTTTTTGTACGCGCCTGCTAATTCTAGATATTGTTGCATTTCCTCTGTAGTTTTTTGCTTTTTAGCCCAGAGGAGGTATTCTTTGGGAGATACGTCTTCGTCTTTAAGTCTTGAAAAATGAGTTAAGAGCGCATCAAGAAATTTTGTCGGATTCCCAAGCGGTCTGAAGAGATTAAGCCCAATATTAAAAATGTTTTTGCGGAGAAGAAGAATTGATTCGGTTTCAGAAATTAGCCTATATCCCGGATCAAGGCCTATTGCATGGGCATCATTGCGCAAAATTCTATCGCAAAAAGCATGAAAAGTAGATATCCACATTTGGGTATATCCATAAGGCATTGCTACGTCAACACGTTCTTCCATTTCATGCGCCGCTTTATCCGTAAAAGTTAAAGCTAAAATTTGAGAGGGAAGCATGCCTCTTTTGAGTATTAAATATTTTATCCGCTCAGTTATTACTGTGGTTTTGCCTGTTCCTGCACCCGCAATGATTAAGAGCGGATCCACAAAATGTCTAATAGCTGTAATCTGTTGAGGATTTAAAGCTTTATTATCAGTCATAGTTTAATTATCTCACTATGACCCTAAACTTGTCGAGCGGATCATGCAGCTATTTTAGCACAATGCTACTGAACTGTTATGGTTCCGATTTCGCTTAAATTGAGTTCATTATGATAGCTATATTTTCCCGCTTTCTCAAATGCCGCTTGAAGCGTTGTCCCACTTTCAAATTTTCCAAGATTTAAGAATGGATATAAGAGATGGGTTGGATGATTGTCAGATTCAATATCTGCAGTTGCTCCGCTTTTATTTATCCACATCACTTTTGATCCGGCTTTAATAACTATATCCTTGGGCATGAATTCCATATTAGTTAGAATAACGTTTGTAATTACGTTATTTCCTTCTTTCACAACAATCGGTTTTATTGCCGACTCAGTTGATGTCGGTTGAGTTAATGTCGGTTGAGTTGATGGTAGTTGAGTTGTTTGCTTTGGGCTGGTTTTTTTACTTCCAACCAAAACGTATGTTCCCAAAATCACTATCAACAAAATAATTGCTATTAAAATTTTTTTATTGTTCATTTTTTCACCTCCCTTCCAGTCTGTCAAGATTTTTCGTTGAGTTAATTTTCTGACCGATTTGAGAAAAACCCGTATTTACATTGGCAAATTGAGAAGAAGTATTGTTAATGTGTCTTCCTAAAACAGCCATATTTTCTTCTACCTTATGAAAATCTACTTGTAGTGCCCGAAGCATTTTGAAAAGATCACGGGATCTCGACTCTATTTTTTTACCCTCAAAAGCTAAAAGAATCGTCTGAAGATGAGCATACAGCGTTGTAGGTGAGACAACGTACACGCGTGACTGTTTTGCAAAATCCATAATGTCTAGCATATTCACTAATTCATAGTATACGGATTCACTTGGTACATACATAAGGGCAAAATCCATTGTTCCTTCTTCAGGTAAAATATATTTATTAGCAATATCTATTATATGTTTTTTTATATCTTTTGCAAATTCTTTTTCAAACAATTTTTTATCAATATTATTTTCCGCTTTAGACATTTTTTGAAAATTTTCCATCGGAAATTTGGAGTCGATTGGCAAAATTCCCGCATCGGTTTGAATTGCGGCGTCTACTCTTTCTCCTGATTTAAATTGATATTGAATATGAAAACTGTTTTTGGGAAACATTTGAGAAATAAGATCCTTTAAAACCTGCTCTCCGATATTTCCGCGGAGCTTAGGACTTTTTAAGAAATCCTGAAGTTCTTTCATCGATCGGCCAATTTCGCTCATTTGTCCAACCTCATGTCCGACATCTCTGATAACAGTTGCTGCTCTGTCTAAACGCTCATTAAGCTGTTTTGAATTTTCCTGCAAAGTCTTAACCATATGGGTCGAGGAGGAGTCTATAGTTGACTGCATAGACCTAAGCCATTCCAGAAGCGCAGCATCAGGTTTATTTTTCTCAAGGCCCGCAAGTTTTTTATTGAAAAAAAATAAGATAAGAATAAATCCTAAAACAATTATAATTCCGATAATTACAAATTCTATTTGCATATTTTTATTGTAGCACGAAAATTAATCTTATTCATAGCTTTTCAGGATTGAATATTTAACGGAGTAGTTTTTAATATAAATCAGGATTTACAATAAGGTTTAAAAATAGCTCTAGTCAAAATATAGTTCTGGATTTGCAGTAATTTTGTTCCATGATTTCTTTTCGGGGTGAAAAGCGGCATAGGCACCAATCATGGCAGCATTATCGGTACACAGGCTTTTTTCTGGACAAAAAAGTTTAACAATTGGTATTTGTTCTTTGATTCTTTTTTCAAAGGTTTCTCTTAGTTTTTGGTTTGCGGCGACTCCGCCTCCAAGAAGTATCGATTTTACATCGTATTTTTTCGCCGCTTTTATCGTTTTTCGAACCAGAACTTCTACAATTGATTTTTGAGCAGAAGCGGCAATATCGGCTTTGGTTTTTTCGTCCATTTTTTTTATTTTTTTTACTTCCCTCATTACCGCTGCTTTAAGACCCGAGAAGGAAAAATCAAAATCTTTTGATCCAATCATTGGACGCGGAAAACTAAAAGATTTTTCATCTCCGTTTAAAGCATAAGATTCTATTATCGGGCCTGCAGGATAGGGTAGATTTAAAAGCCTTCCGATTTTGTCAAATGCTTCGCCTGCCGCATCGTCACGGGTTCCGCCTAGCCACTTAAAATTTTTATGATTTTTAATTACAACTAAATCCGTATGTCCACCTGAAACAAGAAGCGCAAGGGCAGGAAATTTAATGGCTTTTGGTTTTTGAGTATCAGTTACTAACCAATTGGCATAGATGTGAGCCAGTAAATGATTTACAGGTATTATTGGTTTTTTCCAAAGATAAGCTAAAGTTTTAACAGTTTCGACTCCAATCAAAAGTGATCCGATTAGCCCCGGTCCTTGCGTAACTGCAAGAGCATCCAGATCTTCAATTCTCAATTTACCGTCCTTAGTGGACGGTAAATTTTCAATCGCTTTTTCTACTACTGGGATAATATATTTTAGTTGCTCGCGGGCTGCAATGTCAGGAATAATTCCGCCGGTTTTCGAATGAAGAGCCAATGATGATGCAACAATATTAGATAAAACTCTGCCAAAATTTTCTTTAGGATTTTTTGAAACAATTGCAGCTGCGGTTTCATCGCAACTTGTTTCAATTGCCAATATTTTCATATTTTACTTCATTGCCATTTCTGAAATTGTATTTTTCAGAAAGGCCGGCTTGAATTTCCAAGACTTTATCTGCAGGTTTTGTTGGAGCGTAGATTACTAAATTTTCGTTATTGCTTTTTGGGGGTTGAACATTATTTATTATTGTAACTATTGTGTTTTTGCTAATATAAATTATGTCAATTGGGATTTTCATATTCTTCATCCAAAAAGAATAGTAATCAGGCTTTTCGAATAAGAAAATCATTCCTTGATTTTGTTGAAGTGATTTTGCTTCCGATAAGCCTATTTCCTTTTCTTGTTGTGAAGATGCTACAGTAACCTTAAAATTCTGATTAGCTATTGTTACAATTTGAGGTTTTTTTAAAAAAGATAATTTACCCCCTCTTTTTAAAAAATTATTTTGAGTCAAATATAATCCGCCAATAATGATGAGCAGAATTGCAGATGCCAATAGTACTCTTTTCATTAATTTATTTTATTAATTTTGCGTATTTAGTTGTCGAATGATCAATTATTTTTTTAATTACATAAACAACCTTGCCTTGCGTTAACCTTGCTTGTCTTTTTTTATGTTCCACATGGGGGTCGCCATAGGTAGTCGCAATTACATTCGGTTGTATTTCGACCATGAGTTTATCATAAAGCTTATTATTTGTCATGTTTTTAAGCATTATTATATAATCAACACTTTGAAGAGCAGACAAAATTTCCGCGCGGTCTTTTTGGGAATTTAGCGGTCTTTTATCTCCTTTTTCTTTTTTCGCTTTACTGTCTTCTTCCAATAATACAAAAAGATAGTTGCCATATTTTTTTGCTTCCTCCAAGAACCTGATGTGACCCAAGTGCAGTATGTCAAAGATTCCTCCCGCTACAACTATTGACTTATCTTGTTTTCTAAATTGCCTAGAGACGTTAATAGCGTCTTTTATGCTTAAAATTTTTTTCATTCTTTTGTTCCGCGGAGAAATATTGATTGCCAAGGAGCGTAATTTGAAATGAAAGTTTCAGAGATAATTTTTTTGCCATTTTTTATAACTTCTCTTGCAAAAGAAACTTTTGATCCTTCTGCACTAAAATCTACTTGTTTGACAATTCCTTTTGCTAGGGTCGGATCGTCTTGATATAGATCCGGAGGAGCAGGGGTCCGGTTGGTTATACTGGGCTGAGATAAAAGAACGGATCTTCCATCTTTAGTTCCATATAGAAAAACAGAAAGTTGCTGCATTTCTGTGTTGATTTGAGTTTGAACAAGTATATAATTGTTGGTGTCATTTTTGAATTTTAGGTCAACACTCGGAACATAAACAGTGGCATCCAATCCAGGCGGACCGTCTTGTTCGTAATATCCAACCCTATATGCGTGGGCATGTCTTTCCGTGATCGGAAGACCTGCATTAAGAAGAGCTCTAAAAAAAGTAGTTGACACTTGACAAATACCTCCTCCGTCACCAAGTATTGTTTTGCCATTTTGGATAATGTAGGCTTGTTGATAACCTGTGAAAGCAGAAACATCACCCAAAGTTTTAGCAAAAGAGAATGTTTCGTTCGGAGCAATTAACGCCTCATTTATTCTTGATGAAGCAAGAGTTATATTGTAAATTCTACTTGATATCGAATGCTGAAAGAGGGATGTCCCGGTTCCGATCAGCTCTTTTATTCCCATATTGTTTACCTTGTCTGTAGATATTTTTGGTTCAAGAGCTTTAGTGCTAACCATGATAGTTATTTCTTGTGGTTTTTGTTTTGATAATATTGTTTCAAATTGAGAAGTTAAATCTTCTTTTACCCTTTCTATATCAACTGCTTTACCTTCTTCAGACGGTTTAAATGCCAGAACTTTTCCATTCTGAAAATTAAAAAGAGCATTCACAGGCTCTTTATTTACAGCTTTCATAAAAGGAGTTAGGGTTTTATTAAGTATATCTTCGGAATAATGATAGGATGGCTCCAGGCTTAATCCATAAAAGTATGTCTGAAAAATTATGCTGAGATTGGAAAGAAAATCATCAGATCTTCCTAAGCTTATTGTTTGTTTGGCAATAAGATCTTCGTCATAGCCAAACTTTAAATTCTTAGCTGAAATTGTTGCGGTTATAGAATCAAGCAGAAATGTAAATTGAGTATTTTCAATAGCTTCGTTTTTCTTTTTGAATAGCTCTTCAACTTGCTTTTGAGTATATTTTTCGACATTAATGTTATTAATTGTTATTCCAGGATAAACAAGATTAGTATTTACTTTTTTGTAAATAAAAAATGTAAAGCTTATAAACAAAAAAGTTGAAAGCACCGCTCCGACAGCGAACCAAAATAATGCTTTTAAAAATTTATTACTACGCTTTTTCCGAATGTATAATTTTTTCGTTTGCTTCATTTGATATACTATAGCTGGCATATTATACTAGATACTGAGTATGGATGAAAATACGATCTTTAAGCCTATTAATTTGCCTCAAAATAAAATAGGTGTTCAGCCTGAAGTTCCGGTAAGTAATTCAATGGAATTTTCGCCTCCGCCTGAATTACCCAGTGAACCTCCTCCGTCAATATTATTAAAAATTCTGAAGATTTTATTGGGAATAGGTGTCATTTTAGGTATTATCTTTTTTATTTATAATGTGATCTTGCCTAAGTTTTTTCCAGCCAAAATCGGGCAAGTAGAATTGACATACTGGGGATTATTTGAAGATCCTTCGGTGGTTGCTCCGATTATCGCAGATTTTGAGAAGGAATATCCGAATATCAAAATCGATTATTCAAAACAAAGTATAGAGCAATATAAAGATAAACTAGTAACCCGTTCAAATAGTGGGAGTGCTCCGGATATTTTTAGATTTCACAATACTTGGATTCCTCAACTTTCAAATTTACTTTTACCGCTTCCGACTAGCGTTATTTCAAAAGAAGATTTTTCCAATAATTTTTATCCGGTTGCAAGGGCAGATTTAATAAAAAATGGCGCAATTTATGGTATCCCTTTACAAATAGATACTTTAAGTCTCTATATAAACAGAGATCTTTTTCAAGCAGCTGGCCTTAATGCTCCCACAACATGGATAGAGTTTGGAAATGATGCACGACAGTTAACTGTTAAAGATGATAAAAATAATATAATAACAGCCGGAGCTGCAATGGGAACCTATAGCAATATTACACACGCTCCCGACATAATATCGATGCTTTTCGCTCAAGACGGAGTAAGCCCTAATGATGTATCCGTTAATCTTCAAGCTGCAAGCGATGCCTTAAATTATTATTCATCTTTTGCATTGCCATCAGCCAATGTTTGGAATGAAACACTTGATCAATCGATTAAAGCCTTTGCATATGGCTCTCTGGCGATGTATTTTGGTTACTCAGGAGATTTTTTTACAATAAAATCTATGAGCCCAAGCCTTTCATTTGATGTTTATCCGGTCCCAAGTTTACCTGGGCAGAATATAACTATTGCAAGTTATTGGGCTGAGGGGATTTCCAGTAAAACAAAACATCAAAAAGAGGCCATTCTTTTTATGCAATATTTAGCTAAAAAAGAAACAGCGCAAAAATTATTTGCAGAAGAATTAAAAACAAGAAATTTCGGTGAACCGTATGCGAGAGTGGATCTGGCTCAAAGCTTAAGTAGTTTCGTTGCCTATTCTTTTGTTGAAAATGCTTCATCTGCTGTTTCTTCTTTTTTTGTCGATGGGACATATGATAATGGATTAAATTCTCAAATGAATAATAATTTAAGTATCGCTGTGGATTCTATATTGAGAGGAATGTCTCCTCAGGAAGCTGCAGAAACTCTTTCTAAGGGAGTTTCAAAAGTTCTGAAGCAATATGGTCAATAATTTAATTGCTTGCGGGGGAACGTTTGACCATTTTCATAAAGGACACGAAGCTTTTTTAGAATTTGCATTGTCCTTGAGTGGAAAACTTATTCTAGGGCTGACAAGTGATGATTATATCAAAATCTCAAGTCTCAAATCTCAAGTCTCAAATCTCATTGAAAGTTATGAAATTAGAAAGAAAAATCTTGAGGATTTTTTAATACAAAAAAAAGTTCGAGACAGAGTTTCTGTTTTGAAAATAAATGATTTGTTTGGCCCGACTCTTTCAGAGAAATTAATAATTGACGGAATCGTTATCTCAGAGGACACAAAAAATGGAGCATTAATTATTAATCAAAAAAGAAAAGAGCTAAACTTAAGTCCTCTTAAAATTTTTATGTCACCTTCCGTAAATGGCGAAAACGGAAAATTTATTTCATCTGCGGGAATTAGAAATGGTGAAATAAATAGGGAAGGAAAGCTTTATATAAAGCCGGCATGGCTTAAAAAAGACCTGACTCTTTCGGGGATTTTGAGGAAAGAACTTAAAAAACCGTTTGGCGTTTTAAGCGTTGATGTCTTAGAGCGCCAAAATCAATTTAATTTAATTATATCTGTTGGAGATGTGATAACAAAAAAACTTAATAAATTATCTGTTAATCAGAAAATTTCTGTAATAGATTTTAAGGTTGCGCGAAAGAAGACATTCTCTTCATTTTCAGATCTCGGTTTCTTCGGAGATGAAACAGTAATATCTGCAAAAAATCCTGCAGGACACATAGTACACGATCTTTTCTCAAAAAGCTTAGATATTTTTAAATCTAATTTTGAAAAAAGAATTATTTTGAAAATAACAGGAGAAGAAGATCTTGCTGTTTTGCCTCTAACGCTGGCAGCTCCTCTTGGTACAGTTATTTATTATGGTCAGCCTCCACTTCGCCCCGCTTTGCGGGACTTCGAGGGACAGGAAAAACAGGGAATAATGCGGGTAGAAGTCTCAGAAGAGATCAAAAAAATTGCTTTCGGATTGGTTAATAGATTTAAGACGTTGAAATGAGCTATTACTAGAGGTTATTGACAAATATTGGGATTTACTATAGTATTTCCGTACTATCCCTCAATTATACAACAGAGGGATTTTTGTGATTTTAGAAGCATGGACAATAACAAGAAGATTTATCTAACAAAAGAGGGTTTTGCAGAATTAAAGCATGAATACGATGAGCTGGTAAATAAGAAGAGGCCGGATATTTTGGCGCGGGTTAGTCAGGCCCGAAATATGGGGGATTTGTCAGAAAATGCAGAGTATGTTGCCTCACGAGAGGAACTAACCTTTATAGACGGAAGAATAGACGAATTGGAAATTATTCTTAAACAGGCCATTGTTATAAGAGACGTAAAGACCTCAAATCATGCTATTAAACTGGGATCAACAGTAACTTTGAATGTTAACGGTAAAAAAGAAATTTTTACAGTTGTCGGAGAATGGGAGGCAGATCCTGAAAACAAAAAAATTTCGCACGAATCTCCGCTCGGCAAAGTTTTAATCGGAAAAAGAGTTGGAGAAAAAGTTCAAGTTGAAGCTCCAGCCGGCAAAATCACCTATTCAGTAGTCCACATAAAATAGTAATCATGCAAGGTGCAGCAAATATTGTCCACAAGGATACAAGGAAACTAAAAAAAACTCCCAACCTACTGGATTACGAAAAAACCTACAAAACTTTTAATTGGCAAGAGGCAGAATCTGAAATAGATTATTTTAAAGACAAAACCTTAAATGCCGCATATAATATTGTTGACAGACATGCAAAGGGAAAAGGAAAAAACAAGATTGCGCTTTTTTTTGAAGGACAAAATGGGGAAAAAGAAAAGCATTCTTTTCTAAATTTGCAAAAGTTAACGAATAAATTTGCCAATGTTTTAGCTTTTTTTAATGTTAAAAAAGGAGACAGAGTTTTCATCTTTTTACCAACCATTCCTGAAAGATATATCGCATTTTTGGGAATATTGAAGGTCGGAGCAGTTGCCGGAACACTTTTTCCTGCATTCCAAGAAGTGGCTCTTTTAGATAGGTTGCTGGATAGCGGTGCAAAAATAGTTATAACTAATTCTGTTTTATATCCCCGTATAAAGAAAATTTGGTCAAAACTGCCAAACTTAGAAAAAGTAATTATTGTAGAGCGAGGATCAGTAATTTATCCGAAAGACAAAAGAATATTTTATTTCAATCAGGAGATGAAGAAAGCCAGTCCGGATTTCAAAATTGCCCATATGAAAAAAGACGATTTCGCCTACATGCTTTACACATCCGGAACAACAGGTAAGCCAAAAGGAGTAATTCATGCTCATCATGATATCTTACAGGCAGTTTGGACAACAAAATTTGCGCTGGACGTACAAGGGGACGATATTTATTGGTGTACTGCTGATTCAGGGTGGGTTACAGGGGTTGTTTACGGAATATTGGGCATTTGGGGGTTGGGCGGAACATCTGTAATTTTTGAGGGACGGTTTTCCCCGGCGAGCTGGTACAAAGTAATTCAAGACTATAAAGTAACAATTTGGTATACATCTCCAACAGCAATAAGAATGTTGATGGGTTCAGACGTTGCCGTTAAAGAATTTGATCTTTCATCTCTTAGATTTTTAGGAAGCGTTGGTGAACCTCTTAATCCCGAAGCAGTCTGGTGGAGTTTGGAATATTTTGGCTTGCCATTTCACGATAATTGGTGGATGACAGAGCTGGGAGGGATTTGCATTGCTAATTTTGCCTCACTAGACATTAAGCCCGGATCTATGGGAAAACCAATGCCTGGAATAAAAGCAGCAATAATAGATGGCGATGGTAAAGAATTGCCTATCGGTAAAGAAGGTAGTTTAGCCTTAAAGCCAGAGACTGTTTCATCTCTTATGAAAACCATTTGGAAAAATAAAGAAAAATACAATTCTTATTTTAGTTATAATTGGTATATTTCAGGAGACCGTGCTTATCAGGATAAGGATGGTTATTTTTGGTTCGTCGGACGGGCTGATGATGTTATAAATACTATGGGGGAAAGAATAGGTCCCTTTGAAGTTGAAAGTGTTTTGGTTGAATATCCTGAGGTCGTTGAGGCGGGAGTTATTGGAAAGCCGGATGAACTTAGAGGGGAAATAATAAAAGCATTCGTAGTTCTTAAAGCTGGCGTTGAAGCTACAGAAGAATTAAAAGAAAAATTAAAAGATTATGTTAAAAAACATTTAGCAGGGCATGCATATCCCCGCGAGATAGAATTTATTGATAAACTTCCCAAAACAAGGTCAGGAAAAATTATGAGACGGGTTTTAAAAGCGAAAGAGCTTGGTTTGTCAACCGGAGACACTTCAACCCTTGAAGACTATTAATTTTTTCTCTTTACTTCAATATCTACTGCAATTTCAACTGATAGGCTGTATAATAATTGCATGCAGGATACAGATTTTAGAAAAGTACGTCTGGAGAAACTAAAAAAAATAAAAGCTTTGGGATGGAATCCGTATGCCCATTCTTTTGATAAAAAACAAACAATCGCAGAGGCTTTAAAAAGTTTGGGAAAGACTGTTAAGACTGCGGGAAAGATTTTCTCCTATAGGGAACATGGCAATATTGCTTTTGCAGATCTGAAAGATGAAACAGGAAAAATTCAAATTTTCTTTCAAAAAAAACTTCTGGGAGAAAATTATAAAAATCTTAAACTTTTGGACATCGGAGACTATATTGGAGTTGAGGGGGAGATTATCAAAACAACCGCTGGCGAAATTTCTATTGCTCCAATATCATACATTCTTTTGACAAAATCCCTTAATTCAATTCCCAGTGAATTTTTTGGCTTAAAAGATACGGAAATTCGTTACCGCCAGCGATACTTGGATTTATTAATTAATCCGGAAGTACGCGAAAGTTTCAATAAAAGAACAAAATTAATCAGCGGCATTCGGGAATATCTTGATAATTTGGGCTTTTGGGAAGCAGAAACACCTACTCTTCAGCCTTTATATGGCGGAGCTAACGCAAAGCCATTTAAAACTCACGTAAATGCATTAGATAACGATATGTATTTAAGAATTGCAGATGAATTATATCTAAAACGTCTTGTAATTGGCGGATACGAAAAAGTTTATGAAATTTGCAAGGATTTTCGTAATGAAGGGATAGATCATGCTCATTTTCCGGAGTTTACAATGATTGAATGGTATGAAGCATATGCAGATTATAATAGAGTTATGGATGTCGCAGAAGGTTTGTTTAAGCATTTAGCCAAAAAATTATATGGACATACAACGCTTGAAGTGGAAGATAAAAAAATAGATATTGGTAAAAAGTGGCCAAGAATAGAAATGTCAGTTATTTTGAAAGAGAAATTAAATTTAGATGTAGAGAAAGAAACAAGAGAGAGTCTAAAAGCGTATGCAAAAAGGAATTGTGTAGGAGTACGACTTACAGGAGGAGAAACGAAAGGACAACTTATTTTTGCAATTTTTGAACATAAAATTCCTCAATTATTAATTAACCCAACTTGGATTATTGATTATCCTGAAGAAGTCAGTCCGCTAGCAAAATCTCATAGAAGTAAGCAGGGGTGGGTTGAGCGGTTTGAAGGCTATATCGGCGGAAAAGAAATTTGTGATGGGTGGAGTGAGTTAACAGATCCGCAATTACAAAGAGAAAGATTTATTGGAGATTTAAAAGCAGAAAGATTAGATAAAGAAGAAGCACAACAAGTAGACGAAGATTTTTTAACTGCAATGGAGTACGGAATGCCGCCTTTGGGCGGAATTGGCATTGGTATAGACAGATTAGTGATGTTTTTCACTAATAAATGGGCTATAAAAGAAATAGTTCTTTTTCCGAATCTTCGGAAAACCACATGAAGAAGCTTCTTATTGCTACGACGAACGCAGGAAAATTAAAAGAGATTTCAAATTTTCTTTCAGATTTAGAAGTTAAAATAGTTTCAATTAGAGATATTGGAGTTTTTAATGATGTTAAGGAAACAGGAAAAACTTATTTAGAGAATTCACAATTAAAAGCCTTGTATTATTCCAAAAAAAGCAATTTACCCACAATTGCAGATGACGGAGGAATAGAAATAGAAGCTTTTGATGGGGCACCGGGAATGAAAAGCAAAAGATGGTTGGGAGAAAATTCAAGTGAGCGAGACATTATTAATTACATGAAAAAAATCGCAAAAGAATTACCTGAAAATAATAGAAAAGCATTTTTCAAAACAGTTATCTCTTTAGCAATGCCTTCTGGGAAAGTTTGGAGCGTATCAGGGAGGGTAGAGGGAATTATTGCGAAAAAATCTTATCTAAAAATTCTTAAAGGATATCCTTACCGTTCTTTTTTTTATTTGCCGAAAATAAAAAAATATTATCATGAAGATCAATTGACCGAAAGGCAACAAAAAGAATATAATCATAGATATAGGGCAATACAGAAATTAAGACCGATAATTAAAAAAGTATTAAGCATTAAGGATTAATTATGTTAGACATAAAATTCATAAGAGAAAATCCAAAAATTGTTCAGAAAGCAGTGCTTGACAAAAACATTAGCGTTGACATTAAGCATATTTTAAAAATTGATAAAAAAAGCAGGGAATTATCTTTTTTAGTTCAAAAACTTCGCGAAGAAAGAAATAGCCTGACAGAATCGATGAAAGGAAAACCAACAGCGGAGCAAATTAAAAAAGGAAAAATCTTAAAAGAAAAATTAGAAAAACAAGAAAATGCTTTAAAAGCAGTTTTAGGGGAATTACAGGTGTACGTAATGGAAATTCCCAATTTAGCAAAAAAAGATGTAAAGATTGGGAAAAACGGTACGGAAAATGAAATTATTAAAAAAATAGGAAAACCAACTGTGTTTAATTATAAACCTAAAGATCATTTGGAAATTGGAGAGAAATTAGGCATTATCGATGTCTTAAGAGCCGCAAAAATATCAGGTGCCAGATTTTATTTTCTAAAAAATGAGGGAGTTCTTATGGAATTTGCCTTAAGAGAGCTTGCTTTTGAAATTCTTCTAAAAGAAGGTTTTATTCCCATTTTACCTCCGGTTTTAATTAAAAAAGAAGTAATGAAAGGATTAGGTTATATGGAAAAAGGCGGAGATGAAGATATGTACATTCTTGAAAAAGATAATTTAGTTTTGGTTGGCACATCTGAACAATCAATTGTCTCAATGCATAAGGATGAAGTATTTGATGAAAAAGATTTGCCTAAAAGATATGTTGGTTTTTCAACTTGCTTCAGAAGAGAAGCAGGAAGCTATGGGAAAGATACAAAGGGAATTTTAAGATCTCATCAGTTTGACAAAATTGAAATGGTTTCATATGTTGCGCAAGGAGAAGATGATAAAGAGCATGAATATTTATTATCTTTGGAAGAAAAATTATTACAAATGTTAGAAATTCCATATCAAGTTGTAAAAATGTGCACTGGAGATTTAGGTTTTCCAGCTGCAAGAAAATATGATTTGGAAGCATGGATTCCTTCGGAAAATAAATATAGAGAAGTTACATCTACTTCAACAACAACAGATTTTCAATCAAGAAGATTAAATATAAAATATAAAAAACAAAATAAAACAGAATTTGTAAATATTTTAAACGGAACTGCTTTTTCAACAAGGCCAATTATTGCGATTTTAGAAAATTATCAACAAGAAGACGGGTCTGTTTTAATTCCAAAAATTTTACAAAAATATTTGCATTTCGAAAAAATAATACCAAAAAAATAAAAAAGTGTTATCATTT
>CAIQLZ010000024.1 GCA_903872785.1 Candidatus Levyibacteriota bacterium | reverse complement strand
CTCCTCCGGAAAAATTTACATTTACCTCCCTTCCTAGTAATTTATCGGCTTCTTCCATGCGTACATTTTTGGAACCGATTTTTGTAACCAAATCGGAAAGCTTTATCCCTTTTATTGCAGGCGGAACCTGCCATGACAAAGCTAAGCCCAGCTTGGCGCGTTTATTAGGCGTCAAATTTGAAATATCTTTTTTAGAAAAAAGTATTTTCCCACAGGTTTTCTTATACTTGGGATTTCCCATAATTACCTGCGACAAAGTACTTTTTCCGCTACCATTAGGTCCCATCAGGACGTGAATTTCATTTTGCTTTATCTCCAAAGACACTCCCTGAAGGATTTCTTTACCCTCCTTTATTTTTACATGCAAATTTTCAATGATTAGATTTTCCATAATCTTTTTTGAGTTTTTGGTTTATCTCATTAATCATTTTTTGCAAGGCTTTGTCGCTCATGCTATGGATTTTCGCTCCTGTCTCCAGAGTGTCGAATTGGTTTAGGGGGCAACTTATGCAAAGCAACCCGTATTCGGCAAGATATTCCAGGGTCTTGGGGCAATCTCGTAAAATGTCGCTGATCAAAGCGTCTTTTTTGAGAATGTAGATTTTCTTTTTAACCATCTTAAATAAGTAAAATTAAGCTTATCTTCTCAAGCCTGTTTTGTCAATCCTTGCTTGAAATTTTTTCTCAATATAATCTGATATAATTTTCCTATGGAAATAAAAGATAAAATAGCGATTGTGACAGGGGCATCAATGGGAATAGGGGAGGCAACAGCTCGTCTTTTAACTCAAAAAGGCGCAAAAGTCGCTTTGGTCGCCCGTTCGAAAGAAAAGCTTAAAAAACTTTCCAAAGAACTTTCGGGTTCTTTCGTTGTTATTTGTGACATGACAGACCTTAAGGCAATAAAAAAAATGGTTAAAAAAGTTGTCGCACATTATCAAGGAATTGACATTCTGATTAATAATGCCGGCCGGGGTTACGATGCTTCAATAGTTGATATAAAAATAAACACGTTTACTGATTTATTTAATTTGGATTTGGTAGGTCCGCTTATTTGTATGCAGGAAGTAATTCCTGTCATGAAGAAAAAGGGGAAGGGCGCAATTATCAATATTTCTTCGGGCACTGCGCTTATGGCGCTTCCCAACATGGCAGCGTATTCTTCTTTGAAACGCGCTTTAGTCGGGATAAGCTTGACCGCAAGAGAAGAATTGAAATCCGACAATATTTCAGTTGGAGTTGTTTATCCTTTTATCACCGCAACAGATTTTGAGAAAAATACAATTAGAAGTAAAAAATCTTCAGGGTTTGAGCAAAATGAAGAGCGGAACATTCCGTCTGCTGACAGTGCGGATTTTCTTGCAGAAAAAATTGTTAAAGGAATAGAAACAGAAGAAGCGGAAATCCTCGCCCACGATTGGATGAAAAACAGATAATTTCTTTCCTCAAGCTAAGCGGTAATTGACTTATAGGATATCAATTTGATAATATTTGGAAAATGAATGTAGAGAATAGGCCTCAAAAAAGATACGAACGCGTAATTGAGGATATTTTGAAAAGAAAAAATGTACCCCTTAAACATGAAATTACCCTGGCGGATTGTTTCAATATCGTAGAAAAATATTTCAATAATAATAAAGATAGACGAGAAGATTTTCAGGAAACAACTGTTTACAGCGTCAGAGCATTTATCAAAAGGGAAATAGGATCTAGAGAGCCTGTTATAAGAGGTTTTGCTGAAATTGCAAAAGGAGAGAAGTTGAGTTTAGCAATAACTCCGGATCAATTACATGCATTTATCTTTGCTTTCAACATGAATTTAAATAGTGACGTATCTTTTTACGCTTCAATTGAGAGTGTGGACAAAAAGCCCAAGAAAGCAAGGACAGTTCCAGTTAAATATTGCGACATAAGTCCTAAGCAGCCGGATAATCTTATTATTTCCAAAGGGTTAGCTAAAAGGCTGGAAGTAAAAAAGGGCCAGGAAATAAGGATTCTAAGCGTATATCAGAAAACTTCAAGCATTAATCTGGATGAGTATTAAATCTTCTTGATTATTAAGGTAATTCCGTCGTTTGTTAAAATAGGTGTAATTGATTTTTATCCTGCTTTTCGATATTGTTATATTAAGTTCTAAATTTTATTATGAAAGCTGCCCAAACGAGTACGCAAAAAGCACCCGAAGAATTAGAAAAATTGCGGGTGAATGAAGAACGCTTCAAAGTACTTGTTGAAAATTTGACTGACCTCATCTATATATTAGATTTTAAAACAGGGCATTATCTGTATATTTCTCCTTATGTAAAACAAATTTTCGGCTACACAGTGGAAGAAGCTTTAAAATTATCGCCTCAGGATGTAATGACGTCCGAATCATATAAACGCCAGTTTGATAAGTTGAAATTGGATTTGCAAAAATTTCCGAATGTAGAAAAAGAAGCAACTATGGAGCTTGAATTAATCCGCAAAGATGGCTCAAATTTCTGGGGAGAAATAAACGCCAGATTCTTGACTAGCAATAAAGGACAGCCAACAAGCATTTTAGGCGTGATTCGGGATATTACTGAACATAAAATTATTGAGGCTAAAATGGAGGCGAGTGAAGAAAGATACCGCAGGCTTTTCGAAACCGCTCAAGACGGGGTTTTTCTGATTGATTTCAAAACGGGAATGATTTTGGATGTCAATCCGTTTTTGATTAAAATGTTGGGTTATTCCAAAAAAGATTTTTTAAAAAAATATCTTTGGCAGGTTGGCGTTTTTAAAGATATAGCTGCCTCAAAAGAAAATTTCAGAACACTCCAGACCAAACGTTATGTCCGTTTTGAAGATCTACCTTTGCAAACAAAAGATGGCAAACGCAAGAATGTTGAATTTGTGGCCAATGCTTATTCGGTAGGTGATTCTACTATTATTCAATGCAATGTCCGTGATATTACTGACCGCAGGATTATTGAAAATAAAATTAAGGAAAGTGAAGAAAAATTCCGGATTCTTTATAAAGCCTCAGCCGATGCCATTATGATACTGGAGCCGCCAAATTGGGGATTTACCGCAGGAAATCCTGCTACGCTTAAAATGTTTGGCGTAAAGAGTGAAAAAGAATTTATTTCTTTAGGGCCATGGGATATCTCTCCTGAAAAGCAACCCGATGGACAATTGTCAGCCGAAAAATCTAAGCAAATGATTATGAAAGCCGTGCGGGAGGGAAGTATTTTTTTTGAGTGGACCCACAGAAGATACAAAGGAGAGAATTTTCCAGCGACTGTGTTATTGTCACGAATAGAAGAGGGTACAAAGAGATATTTGCAGGCAACAGTTAGGGATATTACAAAGGAAAAACAAGCAGTAGAAAAATTAACGGAAAGCGAAAGAAAATTCAAGATTATTTTTGACAATTCTTCGTTGGGCATAGCTTTGGTTTCAACACAGGGCAGATGGGTGAAAGTCAATACGGCTATTTGTGAAATGTTAGGTTACAGCGAAAAAGAATTATTAGTTAAAGACTTTCAAGACATAACTTATCCTGACGAGGTGGCGCGTGATGTAGGAGCAATGAAAAAAATGTTGATTGGGGAAATGAAAAATTATCAGGTTGAAAAAAGATATATTAATAAGAAAGGTGAAGTGCTTTGGGTATCGCTTCATGTTAATCTGGCAAGAGATGAAAGAAATCAGCCATTATACTTTGTCTCTGAAATAGAAGATATTAGTGAACGTAAAAAGATTGACTCACGAAACCAGATATTGACAGCCATTGTTGAATCTTCCCAGGACGCAATTTTCTCCAAAGATCTAACCGGAATTATTTTGTTTTGGAATAAAGGAGCG
>CAIQLZ010000023.1 GCA_903872785.1 Candidatus Levyibacteriota bacterium | reverse complement strand
GTAAGAGTTGTTTGTGAAATTCCTAAACATAAACAAAGACAAGGATAAAATATGACCCATTCAATAAATTCAAGTCTTCGGCCCTGAGGTCTTCAATTGTGAGACTTAGCTGAATCGGTTCAGGCTCGGAGAGGTAGTGAGTAAATGAATCTATGAGAATTGCTGGATATAATTTGCAGGATTTAAAAAGAGTTGACATTGCCTTAACTTATATCTATGGAATTGGACAAAAAAATGTTGTAGGTATTCTTAAAAAAGCAGAAGTTGAAGCCTCAAAAAGAGTAAAATCTCTATCGGAGGATGAGCAAAAAAGAATTCAAAAAGTCTTGGAGGGATATAAGCTAGAAGGAGATTTAAGAGCAGAGGTATATGCGGACATAAAAAGGTTAAAAGAAATAGCCTCTTATAGGGGAGGAAGACATAGCAAAAATCTTCCAGTCCGCGGACAACGTACAAGATCAAATGCTAGAACAAAAAGAGGAAAGAGAGTTACGATAGGGGCTATCAAAAAAGAAGATGCAGTGAAAACAGAGACGAAGAAAGAAGGAAAATAATCTATGGCAGAAGTTAAAGAAGGTTCAAAAGTAATTGTAAAAAAAACAAAAAAAGCTCAAGTTGTAATAACGAGTCTTGGTCGTGCATACATAACTTCTACCTTTAATAACACTCTTATCACAATAACAAATGATAAGGGAGATGTAATCGGATGGAGTTCAGCAGGATCAGCAGGTTTTAAGGGTACAAGAAAGTCTACTCCTTTTGCGGCCTCCAGTGCAATGGAAACTGTTGTTAAAAAGGCAGTTGAAAAAGGACTCAAGACAGTTGAAGTGTACGTTAAAGGTCCTGGAGCAGGTAGGGATTCAGCTTTGAGAGCAATTAAAAGCGGTGGGCTATCTATCTCTCTAATTGCAGATATAACACCAGTTCCTCATAATGGACCGAGAGCAAAAAAGAAACGAAGAATTTAAAATATGGCTAGATATACAGGACCAAAACATAAAATAGCAAGACGTGAAGGAGTAAATATTCTTGAAAAAGAGTCTGCCAGCTTACAAAGGCGATTAAATGTTCCTCCGGGTGGAGTAAGTGGCAGAAAAATGAAAAAAAGACTTTCTGAGTATGGACAGCAATTGAGAGAGAAACAAAAAGCAAAAGCTATATATGGCCTTTTGGAAAAACAGTTTGGTAATTTAGTTAAAATGTTAGGTCGTAAAAAAGGAGACACCGGGGAGATGTTAATATCTCTCCTAGAAACTAGATTAGATAATGTAGTTTTCCGTTTGGGATTTGCTAAAACAAGAACGCATGCTCGTCAAATGGTCGGACATGGACACGTTTTAGTAAATAATAAGAAACTTAATATTCCTTCATACAAAGTAAAATTGGATGACATTATTTCTCTGACGCCACAAGCACAAAAAAATGTACAAGTGCTTAGTCTTTTGGAAGAAAAAGATAAAGTTATTATACCTTTTTTAAAAAGGCAAGGATTGGTAGGAAAGCTTGTTAGAATGCCCAAAAAGGATGATGTACAGGTTCCATTCGATTTGCAATTGATTATTGAATATTACTCCAGATAGTGGTACAATAAATTTTATGGTTAATCCAGTATTTAAAGTAAAAGAAGAAAAGATCGCCGAAAACCACAGCGAATTTATAATAGAGCCTTTAGAGCCGGGATACGGTCATACTTTAGGCAACGCCTTGAGAAGAGCTCTTCTTACATCTATTCCGGGTGCAGCTGTAACATCAGTAAAAATTTCTGGTGTAAAACATAAATTCTCAACAGTTTCCGGAATCAAAGAAAATGTAGTTGATCTCTTACTCAATATAAAGGGTTTGAATTTTCGCCTTCTGGATTCCTCGGATAAGGGAAAAGTAACCCTATCCGTAAAAGGATCAAAAGAAATAACAGGTGCAGATTTTGATCTTCCTGAGAATATAGAGATTGTTAATAAAGATCATTATGTAGCATCTATCAATGACAAAAAAGCTAAACTTGAGATGGAATTAACAATTGAACAGGGATTAGGATATTCATCTGCGGAGGAAAGACGAAGCACTACATTGGGATTGATTCCTACGGATGCTGTATTCACACCTGTTAAAAGAGTAAGCTATGAAGTTTCAGCTACCAGGGTCGGAAGACAGACAGATTTGGATAAACTATTATTAAACGTTTGGACAAACGGAATTGTTAGTCCAAAAAATGCTCTTGAAGAAGCCTCCAAAATTTTAACAGCATATTTTTTACAGGTATATGAGCCAAAATCCGCGATCACTTCAGTATCAGCTAGCGTTAAACCATCAATTGCAGACAACATTTCTAAGCTAACTATTGATGAATTGGATTTGCCAACTAGAATTTGCAATAGTTTGAGAAACGGCGGAATTGAAACTTTGGGTCAGCTTCTATCTATAGCAAGAAGAGATTTAATATCAATGCGTAACATGGGAAATAAATCCATAATGATCATTGAAGAAAAGCTTAAAGAAAAAGGCATTTCTCTTACAAATTAAATATTAGAAGATAGAAATTTGAAGATTGAAGATAGAGGGTAGAGAAAGTTGTTTTCTGTCTTCCAACTTCTACCTTCAAAAATTCAGCTTCGGATTTCTATTTTCTGGAGTAAAATAATATGAGAAAGAATGTTTTTGGAAGACAATTCAGTAGAGATACGAATCAAAGAAAATCGCTTTTTAAAAGTCTCCTAAGTTCCTTGATTTTAGAAGAAAGTATTAAAACGACCTTGGAAAAAGCAAAGGCAATAAAGGGAGACGCTGATAAAATTATTAATAAAGCTAAAAGAGGAGACGAAAAACAAAAAATCCAACTCTTACAGCGCAGTCTTGGTATTCGTGAAATGAAGAAAGTCATAAAAGACTTAGCGCCAAGATTTAAAGACCGAACCAGCGGATACACAAGAATTATAAAATTAGGCAGAAGATTTTCAGACAATGCCCCAATGGTTGTAATGGAATGGGTAATCAAAAAGGAAATTAAAGATCAAAAATCAGATATAAAAAATAATGTTAAAGAATTACCCGCTGGTAAAATAGAGAAAAAACAGGAAGCAAAAAAAGAATCTGCAAAGCCTAAGCCAAAAAAGAAAGAAACAAAAAGAAAGGTTAAAAAATAATGAACCAACAAATGACCAAGTCAACAAAATTATCAGATATAAAACGCTCATGGCATCTGTTTGATGTTGAAGGCAAAACGCTTGGTAGGGTCGCAAGTGAAATTGCAACAGTATTAATGGGTAAATCAAAGCCATATTTTGTCGGCAATTTAGATTGCGGAGATTACATTGTCGTAATTAATGCAGCCAAGATTGAAGTATCAGGTAAAAAAGAATTAAAAAAGAAATATTCTCGTCATTCAGGTTATCCGGGAGGATATCGGGAAGAAAGCCTGGCGGAATT
>CAIQLZ010000022.1 GCA_903872785.1 Candidatus Levyibacteriota bacterium | reverse complement strand
TGCCAGGAATTGGAGCTTCGATCCTGATTTGTCCGGTCGGCGCCTCTGTTCTCAAAGCCAAATCGTTTGCTAAAGCTGTAATTTTGGATAATTTTGTTCCAAGAGCAACTTCCAAGGCATATTGGGTAACTGCCGGACCAAGATTTACCTCAACAACTTTTGCTCCAATAGAAAAACTTTGTAGGGTTTTTTCTATTGTTGTCGCAATTGCCTTTATATCCCCTCTGTCAGCTTTTTGTGATGTCGCATCAGACAAAAGCGAGAAAGGGGGATATTCCCAAAGACCTGCCTTTGTCAAAGAATTGCTGACCAACTGATCTGAAAGAAGCGATGACTCTTTTTTGATTGCTGAAGAGTTAATAACCGGAGTATCTCCGGACAAATTAGGAATAATTTTGTTTCCCCCTTTTATTTTCATCTGCGTTTCTTTAAATCTTGGTTTAGTCTTGAAAAACCCAAGCAATTGGCTTGGGAAAAGTCTGTGCAGATTTTTTAAGATACGCTCTGTAAATTTTACAATCTGATCAACAGAAGTATTGAAAAATACGATTAAACCAACCAAAACTCCTGTAAAATAGACTAATTTCGCACCAATATCCGTCAGAATATCAGAGAGAACTCTGAAGAGTTCCTTTCCAACCACACCCGAACCTGTTAAAGCAGAAATGGACAAAAAGAAAAGCAGGAATCCCAAAGAGACATTGAGTCCTGACAGAAAAAATTTTAATTTAAAAAATAAAAATCCAAAAAATATCAAAACAAAAGGAAAGAAAAAAGCAACTTTGCCAAAATACCGTTCCAGAAGACTATTCATGAAAACAAAAGAATTGCCGTTTTTGGTAAAAGACAGAAGTAAAATGAGGCCTGTGATAATAAAACCAAACGCAAAAATAGAATAAACAGTTCCTTTTTTAAGCTTTACCCTAATCTTATTTCTTCTTCTATAACGCTTTCTTCTACGCATAGAACTATTATATACGCTAAAAAATAAGACTACAAGTTAGACTTCTATTACAACCGGTAGGACGAGGGGGCGGTGACGCAGATCCTTATAAATTCTTTTTTCCGCAATTTCTCCAATTAATTTTCTGATATAAATCCAATTCGTCACTCTGGCTTTGCGCGGATTTAGCGCTTTATGAAAATCTTGCATCAATCTTGCATTCAAACGCTTAATATCATAGGCCGTTGTTAGCCCCCTGACAATCACATCGGGACTCCCGACCAGTTGTCCTGAAGAACTATCCACTTCCGCAAGAATTATAATTATTCCGGCTTCCGATAACTTTTGCCTATCCCGAAGCACAAAACTTTCTAACGCTTCTCCAGACAACTCATCAACATAAACATTTTTAGTCGGAATTGTTCTCCCTAATCTTACATTTCCCTGACCAAAGATAAGCTCCTGTCCGTCCTCCATCAGAAAAATATCATTTTTTTTGTAGCCTAATTTTTCCGCTAATTTTTTGTAGGCAAACATGTGTCTGAATTGTCCTCCGATCGGAATAAGTTTTTTTGGCTTTACCAATTTTATTAATTGTTCAAGCTCATCCAATGACCCGTGTCCTGAAACATGAAAATCTTTAACAATCGGCGAATAAAGAACTTTTACTCCTTTGTGGGTTAATGTATTCACAACTTCATAAACAGAAGTTTCATTTCCCGGAATCGGATCTGAAGAAAACACAATCGTGTCATTCTCGTGTAATTTAACATCTTTATGTTCACCGTTGGCAATTCTGGTTAAGGCGGAATTCTCTTGTCCCTGACTTCCCGCAACAATCAAAGTCAATTTATTGTCTGGATAATTTTTTAATGCATCTAGCTCTACTTCAATATCTTTTTTCAATTTAAGATATCCCAAATCTCTTGAGGCTTCTTTATTTTTCATGAGTGACCGGCCCACAAAACAAACTCTTCTGCCGTTTTGAAGAGACGCTTCAATTATTTGATTCAATCTTGAAATATTGGATGAATAAGTGGTTACGATAAATTTACCCTGACATGTTTTCATTTCGTTAGCAAAATTTTGCATAATGCCTATCTCCGTTGGTGTTCTGCCTTTTTTTTCTGCTCCCAGACAATCAGATAAGAGACACAAAACGCCGTTTTTGCTAAGCTGTGAAATTTTTGCATAGTCACTTATTCTCCCGTCATAAGGTGTATCATCAAATTTATAATCACTTCCATGATAAAAATTGCCAACCGGTGTTTTTATAAAGATGTGCGAAGTGTCGGAAACTGAATGCGTAACCGGAATAAAAGAAAACCTAAAGCTACCGATACTTCTTTCTGCAGAATTAAAATTAATGCTTTCTACTCTTTTTTTAGCATTAAAATCTTTAAGTTTTGCATTTGCAAATGCCGCAGTTAGTGGGGTTGCAAAAATAGGAAAATCCGGAAGTTGAGGGAGCAAGAATGGAAGGGCTCCGATGTGATCTTCGTGTCCGTGGGTTAATAACATCCCTATAATCCTTTTTCTTGTTTTTAACAAATATGAGATGTCCGGCAATAATAAATCTACGCCAAGCATTGTTTCATCAGCAAAACCAAGGCCACAATCAACAATCAGTATCTGATCATTATATTCATACAGATACATATTCCTGGTGACATCACCGATTCCGCCAAGAGGAATAAAAGATAATTGATTATTCATAAACTACGCCGGCAGAAATTCCTTGATATTTTCATTATTAACAATTATTTGTTGGGCTTTCTTTTCAACAATTATTCGGGCTGCTTTTCGGCAGACACCCTCAATTGCCCGCTGTAAACTTCTAATTCCCGAGTCAAACCCAAGAGGCCGGATAACTGCCGGCCAAACGCTTTGATCAATAATTAATTGTTTATCCGTCAGACCTGTTTGCTTTAATATTTTCGGGAATAAATATTTTTTCGCAATGACTGTTTTTTCTTCATCTGTATAAGAAGGCATTTGGATAATTTGCAGCCTATCCAAAACTGCTGTCGCAATATTGGTTGTGTTATTTGCAGTTGCTATAAACAAAACGTTTGATAAATCAAAAGGGTAATCAATATAATGATCCACGAAAGCTTTGTTTTGTTCCGGATCCAAAAGCTCAACCAAAACACCCATGATATCTTTTCTTCCCGTATCAGTTACCCTGTCTAACTCATCTAATAAAATAACTGCATTTTTGCTTTGAGCATTAATCAAATTTCTAATTATCAGTCCCGGTTCGGCATTAAGATTGACACGTGATTCTCCGCGCAGAACACTTGCTTCTCCCATTCCTCCAAAAGGTATTCTTTCAAATTTCCGCCCCAAACTTTCTGCAATTGAATACGCAATGGTTGTTTTTCCTGTCCCGACAAGTCCGGTCAGACAAATTATCGGAGCACGGGCAGTATTTTCTTTGTTATTAATATTTAAAATAAGACTGGATAAGTATTCCAAAATTAAATTTTTAACGCTGGGCAAACCATAATGATTTTTATCTAAAACTTCTTTTGCTTTGGCAATATCCAAAATATCCTTGGTTTCTTTATTGAAGGGTAAAGACAAAACGCAACTTACGTAGTTAGAAAAGTTTTCAAAATTCATGAAAGAATTTTCTCCCTGAAGACTAAGACGCAAAACACTTATTTCCTCATTTAATTTTTCGGCAAGGCCAGAAGGTAACTGAGCGGTTTTAATTTTTTCTTCGAGTTCTTTTATTTTGCTTTCCAAAGGTGTAGCTGAATCCATAGATTAAATAAATTGTACAATTAAAAGCAGAAAATTAATAGTGGGATTTGCGGAAACGCGTATCTGCCGGTCTTGATCCCGAAGCTGATCCACCAGGAGTTCTCCTGCTTCTCCAGTTACCCTGAGTCCTGTTTGGACCTTGGGAAAAACGTTCTCTCTTGAATTGCCTTGATAACGGATGCTCGGAAGGAACTGCAGCAACTGGTGCTACAGGAATTTGGCTCTGATCGTCATCATGAGGCTCTTCTTTTTTTGGCGGAATATTTCCGCTAACTTCTCCGAATAACATTGATAAATTTGTTCTTCCCTGATCGTCTATCTCAACAACTTTAACTTTAACTTTTTGTCCGATCGAAACTACATCTAAAGGATTGCGGACAAACCCTTCTTTCATTTTAGAAACATGAACCATTCCTTCTTTGCCCGGTAAAAATTCAACAAATGCTCCAAAAGGAAGTATTCTCTTAACTTCGGCTTCAGAAAAAATTTCTCCAACTTTTACTTCACGGACTATACCTTTAACCCAATCCACAGCTTTTGCGACAGCATCCTTATCTGTTCCCGAAATGGTTACAATTCCAGAATCTTCAACGTCAACAGTTGCACCTGTTGTTGCAATTATACCTTTAATAACGCGGCCCCCCGGCCCGATAACTTCCCCTATTTTATCCACAGGAATTTGGACTTGTTCTATTTTTGGCGCATATTCTGAAACGTCTTTCTTTCCCGCCCCGACAACTGCAATCATTTTTTCCAGAATAAAAAGGCGGGCAACTTTTGCTTTCTCAAAAACCTCTTTAATCTGCTCTATTGTTAATCCTAAAATTTTTACATCTAATTGAATCGCTGTTATACCTGAATCTGTTCCTGCAACTTTGAAATCCATGTCTCCTGAAAAATCTTCAAGTCCCAAAATGTCTGTCAAAATCACATATTTATCATCTTTGGAAACCATTCCCATGGCAATTCCTGCAACCGGTTTTTTGAGTGGTACTCCCGCGTCCATCAAAGCCAAAGTTGACCCGCAAGTTGCTGCCATTGATGTAGAGCCATTGGAAGAAAGAATTTCCGAAACAACCCGAATTGTATAAGGAAATTCTGTCTGACTTGGAATAACTGCCATTATTGCCCGCTCGCCCAATGCTCCATGCCCTATTTCCCGGCGTGAGGTAAATCCAAATTTTCCGGCCTCTCCCACAGAATATGGAGGCATATTGTAATGATGGATATACCTTTTTGATTCTTCTCCTTCTGCAGATTCTATTAATTGTTCCATGCGGGGCGAACCCAAAGTTGCGATTGTTAAAGCTTGGGTATCTCCCCGGTTAAACAATGCTGAACCGTGAGTTCTTGGAAGCACTGAAACCTTGCAGGAAATCGGTCTTATTTCGTCAATTTTTCTTCCATCCGGCCTTATCCCTTTTATCAAAGTATTTTCTCTAAGATTCTTGAACATGATGTGTTCGATTGCTATTGCAATTATTTTTTTATCCGCAGAAAAATCCTCATCTTTTGCTTTTTGCTCTTCAATAATTTTGTCTATGAATACCCCCGGATCTCCGCTTAGTTCCTTGGATATTCTACCTTTGATCATTGCAACAATTTCAGTTTTGTATGATTTTTCTAAAAGCGCGACAAGTTCCAGAAGTTCTGTGTTTGTTTTGACTTCTTCTTTTTTTACTTCTATTTTTTTAGCAAAATCTTCAATAAAATCAATAATTTTATCGTTTTCAATTTGGGCTTTTTTAATCCCTTCCAAGGCGACACTTTCCGACACCTGCTGTGCTCCTGCCTCAAGCATCAAAGTTTTATCTTTTAGACTGGTGACAATTAAGTCCAGTTCCGAAAGTTCTGACTGCGCCATTCCCGGATTAACGATAAAATCAGCTTTACCACTTTCTTTATCCTGAACGTATCCCATGCGGACTGCTCCAACCGGACCTCTCCATGGAATTGGGGAAATTGCTAGAGCAGCTGAAGCTGCAACAACAGACAAAACATCGGGAGAATTTTCTCCGTCAACTGATAAAACAGTTACAATTATTTGAACTTCTTTTTTGAATCCTTTTGGAAAAAGAGGTCTGACGGAGCGGTCTATAAGACGCCCTGTAAGAATAGCATCATCTGTTGGTCTTCCTTCTCTCTTTACCCACCTTGAACCTTTAATTCTGCCTCCGGCATATAATCTTTCTACATACTCCACTGTCAAGGGAAAATAATCAATATCTGTTCTTTCTTTACCCATGACTACGGTTACTAAAACCATTGTATCTCCAAGACGGGCTAAAACAGAAGATGTTGCCTGTCGGGCTAATTCCCCTACTTCTAATGTTAGATTTTTCCCACCTATCTCCAGGGAGGCTGATATTTTTTGAATCCTCATTTTTTCTTTACTTTCATTGTCTTCTCGACCTTTTTCAGAGGTCGTTTTTCAAAACCAATTTTCTTTTCTATTTCATTTGAACGTTTTTTATCAACTTTTGTTAAAAAATTTATAAGTCTTCTTCTTTTTGCAATCATTGATAAAAGCCCGCGTCTTGAATGAACATCATGAATGTGCTCCTTCAAATGGTCTGTCAAGCGGTCAATTCTGGTTGTCAAAAGCGCAATCTGAACTTCAGGACTTCCTGTGTCGCCTTGAACTGTCTGAAATTCTTTGATAACTTTTTTCTTTAATGTTGTACTAAGCGGCATAAGTTCTTCTAATTCTTTAAATTTAGCAGTAAAGTATACTATAGCAGTTTTTCAAAACATTCTCAAGCACCAGGTTTAAACGCTGGTCGAACCTTTGTAAATTTTGGGGGCAAGCCAGTCATCTGGCGGATTATCTTCATCTATTTGCATTTCTTCCTTCGGTTCACCGTAGCCTTCTTTGGCGAAGGCAGCTTTTTTTTCTTCTGTTCCAATTGTTCTTTTAGAAAAGGTTGGAATTTTAGATTGTGGTTTTGAAGAGAAAAAAGAATCCGCTTCAATATCTGATTTCAAAACACTATTTGCTTTTCTAACCGCGCCTTTCTTTAAGAGAAGCGCAGCCGTTTCAAAAGCTAAAGAACTGGTTGTCCCACTTTGAAAATTATCTGTTGCATCAATAATGCCAGTCAATAAATTAGAGGCAATGTCAACATCCATCTTAAGACCCAGTGAAGAAATAAAATTTGCCATGAGTTCCGATACAGAGGATGCGCTTTTGCCAAGAAGAGGTATGTCTCCAAATCCCTGATTTTCCGGCTTATAATCTATATTTATTACCTTTGAGTCCTTAAAAACTTCCATATCAAAAGCTGTTCCTAAATCAGATATTCGGGGTGTTCCTACGACAAAAACCAATCCCGGAGCTGCTCCTTCTCTCTTGTATTCAATATCCTTTTCATTAAAAGAAAGACCATTTTCGCCCGCTTTAACTAAAATGTTTAATTTCCCTTCCTCAAGGGTATAAGAAATTTTTTCAATTTCTCCTTCCCTGTACGGAAAACTTACCGTTAAGTCTCCTTCTGATCCGCCATCAAAAGATTTTTTCACCTTATTTACTCCAACTAATGAAGATATTTCAACAATTGGCTCTGTAGGGCAAACAATAGTGATACTTTTACCTGTTTCTGAAAGCGCGAGATATAAAGATAATGCTGCGGCCATTTCATCAATACCCGGATTTTTACCAACAGCAATACCAATATTTTCGTTTTTAGCAAGAAGTTCTTTAAATCTTTCAAGAATTGCATTATCCATAGATTACAAGCTAATCCACAAGCTGGCGGATTAACCATGGCATATTAGCATATCTCCTATAGTAAAGTCAAGGAAAGGAGAAAGGATGACTCCTCCCTCTTGACCTTCCCCTATCTTCGAAACGACATCCTTACCTGCCCTCACAGAATTGATAGTGCTTTCTCCGAGAATTTCTTCTTTCCTAATTAATCTGACCCTGTCCCCACGAGCCACTCTTCCTTCCAAAACTTTAATTCCCAAAACTTTTGTTTTTTCAAAGGGAAAACTTGCTAATATTTTTGCTCTTCCATAAATTTCCTCAACCAACGCTAATTGTTTCCCTTCTAAAACATCTTTAACTTCCGAAATAAGTTCATAAATAATCTTATAGTTTTTAGCTAGAACTTTTTCCTGAGTAGCAAAGTTTACAATTTCCGGTCTGATTTTAGTGTTGAAACCCAAAACTATTGCATTAATTGATTTTGCCAATAGAATATCTGTTGTAGTAATGTCGCCTGTTTTTTGAAGGGCAATATTTATTTCTTCCGGCAAGGATTTCACAATTGCCTCCAAAGATCCTTGATTATCTGCACACAAAACAATTGAAAGCGTAGGCATTTCTTTTTCATTTAAAAAATCCTCAGGCATCGGCATTGATTCCTGACCTGAACGGAATTGAGCATGAACAGGCGCAGATGAAGAAACTACTTCTGACACAGCCTTATTTACAGCTTCCCCTCTGGCAACAACTATCTCCCCTACCGAAGGTACTTTTTCAAATCCTAAAACCTCAACAGCTTCCCCAACAGTTACCTCATCTAAATGCACTCCTTTATCATTAATTATTGTTCTTACTCTTGCTTTTATTTCATTACATTCAATTTCCTGTCGAACTTTCAAAACTCCGCTTTTGATAACTACTGTTGCTCTTGGGCCGGATTTTTCATCAAGACGAGCCTCAATTACAACACCTTTAAGTTTATTGTCCAAAATTGGCTTTTGCTTCATGTCAAAAACAAGAGAAATTAATTCCAATAATTCTCTTATGTTTGTATTTGTCTTGCTAGACACGGAAATAACTGGAACATCTCCGCCATAACCTTCAAGCATTACCCCTTCTTTTACTAATTGTCCTTTAACTTTTTCTTCCTGCTTATCCGAGATATCCGCCTTAGTTAAAACAACAATAAAAGGAATTTGTGCTTTTTTGAGAATTTCAATGCTTTCTTTTGTTTGAGGCATTACTCCGTCAACCAAAGAAACTATCAATAATCCTATATCTGCTACCTGAATTCCGCGTCCCCTCATCTGGGTAAAGGCTTCGTGTCCAGGAGTGTCAATAAATGTAATACGTTTCTTTATTCCTTCAATTACAATTTCTACACTTGACGCTCCAATTCCCTGAGTTATTCCGCCATGCTCTCTCGCAACGACATTTGTTTTTCGGATTGCATCTAAAAGTGAAGTTTTTCCGTGATCAACATGACCCAAAACTGCTACAACAGGAGGAAAATGCCAGGCTACGTGAGATAAATTTTCGTTTTGTGAAGTTTTTTTTGATATTTTTGCCATATATTTTTAGAAAAAGAGGTTTTCATGAAATTAAACCTTTGTTTTCTCTCCATCTGTTTTTTTCTCTTTTGATTCTTTTATTTTTTCTTCCTTAAGTTTTGCTACAGTTTTCTTTTCCTTTTTTTCTGTTTTTACTTCTGTTTCTTCCTTTGGTTCTTCGGATTTTTTTTTAATGCTGATCTCTTCTTCTATTTCAATTGCATAACCTGTTAATTTTGAGGCTAGACGAACATTTTGTCCATCCCGGCCGATTGCCAAGGAAAGTTCTTCAGCCGGAACAAACACATGAGCTGACTTCTCAATCTTTTTGTCTAATTCAACTCTTACTT
This sequence comes from Candidatus Levyibacteriota bacterium, assembly GCA_903872785.1. GTDB lineage: Bacteria > Patescibacteriota > Microgenomatia > Levybacterales > UBA12049 > GWB1-37-8. The sequence goes on along the minus strand of CAIQLZ010000022.1, from coordinate 15,645 downwards.
GTTTCGCCGGAGACAAAGCTTGAGTAATATAGTCTTTGGTATTTTCATGCCATTGAATTATGTCGATTTTTTCAACTCCACCGAACTCCTGAATAATGGCCTGGACTCTGACTCCCCGCTGCCCAACACAACTTCCGACTGGATCTATTCCTTGCTGATTAGAAAAAACAGCAACCTTGCTTCTGGCTCCTGCCTCTCTGGCAATATTTTTTATAATTACACTTCCCTTGGCGACTTCAGGAACTTCCCTTTTAAATAATCCTTCCAAAAGTCCATTGCTGGACCTTGAGACAATAATTTCATCACCTTTGAGTCCCGCTCTAATTTCAGAAATATAAACAGCCAACCTTTGATTCAAATGATATTTTTCATTTGGAATTTGTTCCGGAATTGTCATTAATGCCTCTGTTTTCCCAACATCAACAATAATATTTGGCCCTGCAAACCGTAAAATCATTCCATTTACAATTGTCCCGACTCTTAATTTGTAATCAGCGATTATTGCTTCTTTTTCCTTTTCTCTGATTTTTTGCAAAATTACCTGCCTGGCGGTCTGGGCTGCGATTCTCCCGAACCCAGGAGGCGTAACGTTTTTATCTTTATGAAAAATTGTGGCCTCCCCTGTGTTTTTGTCCAAAGTTGTAGAATATTCTTCAAGTTCGATGTCCGAATGATCTTTTTTGTAAGCTGCTAAAATAGCGTTTTTTACCGTATCTAGAACAATTTCGACATCAACGCCTCGCTCATTGGCGACTTGATTTAAAGCTAATAAAAATTCGCTTCTTTGTACGGCCGGCATAATAGTGGTAAGTATACCAGATTCGATTCAAAGCTTCAACCGCCCAATGATTAACTAACAACAGTTATTTGGATCTCATTTGAGGCATCTACAGTAACATTAACTTTGTTTCCTCTTTTTACTTCTTCTCTCAGTATTTTCTGAGCTAAAAGGTTTTCGATTTTACTTTGAATAAATCTTCTAAGAGGCCTGGCGCCGAATTGCTCATCAAACCCCTCTTTTGCTACTTTCGAAACAACCTTTTCATCAAAAACTACGCTAATATCTTTTTCCAAAAGCCCCTTTGAAACATCCTTGAGCAATAAATTTGTAATTTGAATTATTTCAATCATGTCCAAGGGCTTAAAAATCACAATGTCATCAAATCTATTTAGAAGTTCCGGCCTGAAAATATTTTTGTAAAGAAGATGACCCAAAAATTTATCTTTAAAATTTTTATCAATAACCGACCCCTTCTCTATTTCTTCCCGTATAAATTCAGATCCCGCATTTGAGGTTGCAACAATAATCGCATTTGCAAAAGAAACGGTTTTGCCGTTTTTATCCGTAAGTCTACCGTCATCCAAAATTTGTAAAAAGAGATTATGAATTGCAGGATCTGCTTTCTCAAATTCGTCAAGCAAAATCAGTGAACTTGGATTCTCATGGATTTTTCCCGCAATTCCTTCATTTTCCGAACCCATACCACAACCTATGAATCTATCGACTCCCGCACTGAAGAGATATTCGCTCATATCAAATCTGATCATGTTTTTTTCTCCATTGAAATACAGATTGGAAAGAGTTTTTGCAGTTTGAGTTTTTCCGACCCCTGTCGGGCCCAGAAAAAGAAAAGAAATGGGCTTTGCTTCGGATTTAAGTCCGGACCGGATTCTGCGCATACCCTCGGCAATACCTCCTACTGCTTCTATCTGATCCACAAGGCTTTCATGCATTTTTTCTTCAAGACTCAGTAAGAGTTTTTTCTCTTCTGCCGTTGGAACACCTAAGATTATATTTGTTTTTTCTTCAACTCTTTTAATAACATCGTTTTCCAAAACTTTTTTTCTCCCCGAAAGCCTGACCTCATTTGCCGTATCTTCCAAAAGCGCGACCCCTGCACCCGGCAATACTCTGTCAACAAGATATTTGTTTGCCAAATTAATTGCCGAAAGAATAGCTCTGTAGGAAAGTTCTACTTTCATCCTTTTTTCTATGGAAGATGCTTTATCCAAAAGCATTTCGAACAATGTGTTCCGATCCGGTTCTTCCAATTTTATAGTTTCAAAAACATCGGAAACACTTGCTGAATTTTCAATAAATTTTTTATACGAACCTTTTGTCGCAGTTCCTATTATCCTTATGGATTTATTTTTAAGATAAGGAATCAGCACTCCCGATAAATCAATCTTAAACGACGATGATCCCAAGATATTTTCAAAATCAGCAATATAGATAATTACATTGCCGGAATGTGCAATCTCCGCGATAATCCCATCAAGGCGTTTTTCAATCTCTCCCTGGTTTTCTGCCCCTGCTAAAAGCGTATCTACGTATAATTTAAAAATTCTTTGGTGATGAAAATCTTTTAAATCGCTGGAAAAACTCTCGAAAGAGAGTGCCTTAATTAAGTTGCTTTTGCCGCTTCCAGGTTCTCCTACCAAAATTACGCTTTTCTTTTCTGCCAGAGCAGTCCATAATTGCCCATATTCATTTTGCCGGCCTAAAAGAAGTGGTTTTTCATTAAATATCTCGGGGGTTAAGTCAACCATGTATTTTTTGGTTTCCAGTGTCCATCCGCAGGTCCAAGCTTCCGCGAATCCCTCTCCGAAAAAACTAGCTCTAAACGGCTTTTCTTCATCCTTAAATTTCGTTTTTGACCAATATACGATATTCAACAGATCTTCTTTTTTAAGCTTTTTTTTAAATAATATCCCTGTTTGTTCTTCCGTTAAGAACAAATAACTTGCAAAAAAATCTAAAGGGCTATCAATAGTCGTATCTTTCTGCGCTTCGATCAAATTTACTTCTTCCTTTTTTATATCGGCTTTTTTCAAAAGAAAATTTATTTCTTTTTGTTTGAGTAAAAATTTAACAATATTTACAACCTGTTTTTCAGATGCAACAATTTCAGAAAAGCTTTTTTTGGGCTTAAAAGATAGAAAAATAAAAAGAACAAAAATAAGTGAAACGGGAAAAAGACAGTCCCTGGAAAAAGGGGAATAAAAAACTGAGAAAACAGTTATAAACGGCAGAAAAATAAAACCAACAACTGCACAAAGCTCAGCAATTAAAAGAAGCAGACAGAGAACTACATCGACAGCAATAACAAATGTTTTTATGAATATTCCCATTCCGATTGAGAATCCAACCAGTCCTTCCCGATATTCGTTTTTCCAGGGCTTAAAATAGGTTTTAAGCAAAAGAGGAAGGGAACATAATTGCAAAAAAGCGTTATTTAAAGAATTGAAAAAAGCAATTAAATTCCTTGGGGAATCTATAAACCAAAATTTCAAAAACTGAACTGGCAACAGCATAGATTCAGTATAGGAAGTTTAAGAATAAATTACAAATTAAAGTTTTATGCAAAAGTCAATTTTGAGGCTAATTTACTCCGCCTAGCGAGCGACGCTAGAACTTATTTATACAAAATAAAGTTCTTAACGGTCTTTTATGTTTGGGAACAGCCTGAATTAAATGATGTTTTGCAATTAAACTGTTGTTGTGATTTACTTAATATAGGTATATGGACGCTGAAAATGTTCAGCCATCGGTCCCTAAATCTGCGAAGAGATCAATATTTATCCGTGTATTGACGTATGCATTAGGGATTGTTTTTTTTATTCTTGTCGGCTTTATAATTGGCAGGGTTTCTTTAGGAAAATGCGGCAGGTTCGTACTTGGAACTCAAACCTCCTCAGGTTCACTTTTATCAAGCCTTCAAACACTACTCAACGTTAACCCTAAGATACCAACTCAAGTAATATATACTGTCCAAGCAACGCCGGCTCCTACCTCGAAACCCAACCAATGGCCAACTTTCCCAACTGCAACGGTAACACCGCAACCTAATCAATGGCCACATCCGACCACTCTGACTCCGACACCGCAACCTAATCAATGGCCACATCCGACCGCTCTGACTCCGACACCGCAACCTAATCAATGGCCAACTTTCCCAACTGCAACGGTAACACCGCAACCTAATCAATGGCCACATCCGACCGCTCTGACTCCGACACCGCAACCTACAAGCGCACCGCTTCCCCCAACCAAGATAAAACAGATAGTAAACAATATGGGAATAACCCTAACTAACCCAACAATTACTACAGGCACTGATGGTAAAAATATTACCGTTAAAGGTGAAATACAGAATAAAATACTTGGATTAATCTCGATATCGAATACGGTTGTCTTAAACGTAAATAGAAACGGTGGAATAACTGAATCCATAACCAAACCATGGTGGCAAAAAATATTTACCAATCCGTTTGCCGGCTTAATAAAATGCACATCTCTTATAGGAGAAACGTCATGTATCAAAAATGGCTGCAGTTATTGGAGCGACTGCGGTAAATGTGAAGACGTAACTGCCCCGTATGATCCGGCATGTTCATGCGATACTATCAAAGGTGAAGGTGACTGTAATACGGCAGCTTCCTGTGAATGGCGTTCCGAATGTGCCGGAGGAGGAGCTTGTGCGGTAGTTGGAGAAAGTTCTAAGGGAGCCTGTGGCGGATGTCAAAACATCATTGGAACAGATACCTGTAATAAGATGGGAAGCGGTTGTTTTATTGACAGTAATTGCGGTAGATGTGAGGATCCAACTGTTCCTGACCCATCTTGTACATGTGCCAGTGTTAAAAGTAAAAGTGGTTGTGATAGAGCAGTTTCTTGTGAGTGGCGTTCCGAATGTGCAGGCGGAGGAGCTTGCGCATCGTTGATAGCAAATACTAAGGTAGCTTGCGGGGGATGCGGAAACATAATTGGAGTAAATGCCTGCAATAAACAGGGTAGTGGCTGCAGGATTGATAGTAATTGCGGTAGATGTGAAGAGAATTCTTTCGTTGACCCGTCATGTACGTGCAACAGTGTAAAAACTAAAAGTGGCTGTGATGCGGCAAGCAATTGCAAATGGCACCCTGAGTGCGCGGGAGGAGGAGTTTGCGCATCATGGTTTGACTCAACTGATACATATGTGAACTCCAAAGTTGCTTGCGGGGGATGCGCAAATATTAATGGTAAATCCGAATGTAATAACGCTGGATGTATTTACTCCAACAACCAATGTCAATAATACAAATACTTGGACTCCGACTGTAATTTCTGAGGCTAATTTGCTCCCCGTCACGGTCTAGGCCAGTTTAGAGTTATAGCCCTATTTGACTCCGCGCAATGAATGATGTTCGGACTTTTTACACACAAACTTAGCTTCAATTCTTAAACTATATAAATCTTTGCGGGGCTGGATAAAGGAGAGATTTTGAGACTAATTTTCTCAATGACAAATAACACTATAATCGCATTTACTCCATAATGCTATAATCCTAACAACATGAAAATACATTTTGTCTGTACCGGAAATATTTATAGAAGCCGTCTTGCAGAAGTATACCTAAAATCAAAACAAATACCTAATCTTTCAGTATCTTCGAGCGGAACTAAGGCTTCTGCTCAACTCAAAGGGCCGATCACTTGGTATGCCCAAAGAATTCTTCAAAGAAACATACTAACATCCTTTATGAGTTATTCTTGGAAAAATACAGAATATCAAACTTTGAAAAACTATGATTATATAATTTTTATGAGCATAGATAATTATAATATATGCAAATCAAAAAATTACCCCATGGGAAATAAGTACGAGATATGGGATATACCTGACTTTGACAATGTTAATCTTAACGGGAAAAAATTAAACAAAGAAGCTGAAATTGAATTAATAGAAAATTCAGAAAAAACATTTTCTAAAATTAAAAACAAAGTAGACCAGCTAATTAAGAAAATCCAATCCTCCAACAAAAAATAATTTAGGCATAATCATAATTAACCATACCTTCTGCCGATACTTCATCCAGGCTAATAGTTTTATTTGCAAATTTACTAAAATTAATTTATTTAAAACTCCACAAAAAACCAATTTTGAGGTTAAATTAATAATCATCTTAATAGCTTATAGTTTGCTCTTCAATCCTTTTTCTGGTAAAATCCCGTCATGTCATCTGAAGAAGAACATCCTGTTCAAAAAGAAACTTGGGATACTTTTCAAGCTAGAATTAAAGCTTTGCCCGAAGGTGAAAAAGATAAGATTGAAACCGCTTATCAACTTTCCAAAGCCGCCCATAGGGAACAAAAAAGAATAAGTGGGGAAAGATATTTTGAGCATCCTAGAAGAGCAAGCTTAATATTGATTGATGAATGCAAAATTACCAATCCTTCTATTATTTGTGGAGTTTTACTGCATGATACATTGGAAGATACGTCTCTTTTCGGAAATCCGACCGAAATGACAGCTAGAGCGTTTGATATTCACAGTTTTCATAGAATTTCAAAAATCTTCTATCCTGAAACTGCAGAGATAGTGTTTTACGTAACAGAACCTTATGTTGATGGTAAAATTGTAAAAAATAAAGCTCAGGCAAAAACAATAAAGTATAAACGCTTAGAAGATGGCCCAGAAGAGGCATTACTAGTTAAAATGGCAGATAGACTGGATAATCTAAGAACTTTTTATCCCAAAGAAGGACAGGAGACTCCGGAGAAAAAGATCCGTGAAACAAAGGAAATTCTGATGCCCATTTTTAAAAAAGCATATAATAAATATCCCGCTGAAACGCACTATTTGTCGGAACAGATAAATAATGCCATCAAGCAATTAAAGCTTATTTATAATATTTAAACCTAGAACCAAGTGGTTTTTTTATTTTCTTATCCTATAATATCTCCCCCTAGTTTCGCCGGATTTTTCAATCATTTTCCGATCAAGAAGTTTTTTTAAATCATATCTGAGTGTTCTTTCTGGAACTTGGATAAAACGCCTTCTGATCATGTCAAAAGAAACTATAATCTGATCTTTAATAATATTCAGTATCTCTTCCTGACGGGGAGGGAGAAATGGATGCGCTTCTTTAGCCCTCTCTTCATTAATTTGATTTTTTATTTCCTCAATTTGCTTATAAAATGCTTCAAGCATGAATTCAAGATAATTATTGGTGTTTTCCAAACCTTGATCTAAATAGAAATAATATTCATCTTTATGTTCATCCAGATATTCTTCAAAAGGCACAGCCAAAGAAAAATCCCATCCCTTTGATTTCAAAATAACTGGAATCAATAGTCTGCCAACCCGACCGTTTCCATCTAAAAATGGATGAATTTTCTCAAATACCAGATGAGCAACAAAAGCCACAACAAGAGGAAACTTTTGTTCTGAATTTACATAGGCCAGGAGGTTATCCAATAATTTTGATATTTGCGTTGGCGGAGGAGGCATATAAACAGCTACTCCTGCCTGATTAAAAATTGCACTTATTTCCGAACGAAAACGCCCTGCATCCGGATCAATATCTTTCAAAGTTAACGAATGGAGCTGTAAAACAATATCCTTTGAAAGAACATTTATTTTGATACCTTTATCGATAAAGTTTATCGCCTTTATAATATTAAATACTCCTTTTTTCTTTTCTTCTTCGGTTTCATTGCTAAATTCAAAATCAGATATTTCAAGCGAACTTCCTTCAATTCTGGCTGAAAAAAGTGAACTTTTTAGAAGACTTGCCCTTTGGATACTTCCTTTTAGCTCTTCTGTGAGATTTAATGAGGAAAAATATAAACGTTCCGCTTCAATTTTCGTAATATAAGAAAGCATTTGATCAGAAATGGTGTACACAGGCGGAATCTTCATAAAATTATCTTACCAGATATTGCCGAATATTGCCATATATTGCCAAATATTGCAATTTGAAGCTAATTTACTTAATGAAACAGAACATAAATCAATATTAAAATAAAAGCTACTCCCCAATATGCTGTCCAAAAAATTGTGTAAATTTTCCTGCTATGAAATGCCGGCCAATAATATTTTAGTTTTCTTGCGTTTTCAATTCCGAAGAGAAACTCAATAATATGCAATGAAAAATCATAGAAAATCATTGCCGCCAAAATATATAAAATGTAGTCTGAATTCATGTAGCGTCAGAACCAGGTGGATTTTTTATTTGAGTCTCCCTCAAACTCATGAAGCAGTTCTTTTTGTTTTCCTGTTAAATGCTTTGGAACTGTAATTTTTATTCGGATATAATGATCGCCGCGGCCTGACCCGTGCAGATGAGGTACTCCTCTTCCCCTAAGCCTAATTGCAGTTCCCGGCTGGGTTCCGGAAGGAATCCTTAATTTCAAATTTCCGTCAATTGTTTCAATCTGAACTTCTCCACCCAATGCCGCTTGTGCAAAAGAGATTTCTTTGATTCCGATAATCTCAAACCCTTCTCTTTGAAATCTTTTATCCGGATTAACCGAAATAACTACATCGTAATCTCCAAAGCGGATTCTGGAGCCTTCATCAACGCCCTTCGGAATTTTTATTGTCTGCGATTTCCCCTCAATAGTAACTTTTTTTGCAGTTCCGTGAACTGCTTCAAGAAAATCAATTGTCAGAGAATAAGATTGTCTTCTTTGCCTACCGAAAGGATTAGCACTACCAAAAAACTGTTCGAATATTTCAAATGGGTCTGTAAATCCTCCGAAATCAAAACCAGCTCCTCCGTCCCCACCAGTAGCGTATGTGTAGGAAAAAGGCCCTCCCTGTTGCCCAAAACCTCCAAATGGCCCACCTGCGCCTCCAAATGGACCCTGTCCTGCACCCTGCTCGAAAGCCGCATGACCGAATTGATCATAAGTTTGTTTTTTTTGCGGATCAGACAAAACTTCGTAAGCCTTGGTTACTTCTTTGAATTTTGCTTCAGCATCCTTCCCCTTATTTCTATCGGGATGATATTGTAAAGCAAGTTTTCGGTAAGCTTTTTTTATTTCATCACTGGTCGCTGATTTTGTAATTCCAAGTATCTGATAATAATCTTTTGTATCTGCCATAATGTTCTATTATACTAAATAAGCGCCCTACGCGCCCGTACTTAATACTAATTATTTAATACTAAATATTAATTTACCACTTCTCCCTCAACCGGCTCTTCTTTGTCCGAAGTAGTTTTGTCGGAGTCGGATTTATCTTCCTTTGATTCTTCTGCCCTTTTTGTCTCTTGTGCGCCTGGTTGTTGTCCCGGCTGCTGATACATTGCCTGGCCTATTTTTTGCAAACTATCAGACAAATCTTTGGTTTTTGTTTCCAAATCTTCTTTCGTTCCCGTATCCAAAATTTTCTTAAGCTCTGCTACTTTATCCTCAACTTCTTTTTTCATTTCCGCATTAACTTTGTCTCCGGCATCTTTCAGGCTTTTTTCTGCCGTAAAAATTAAAGAGTCTGCCATATTTCTGGTTTCAATTTTTGCTTTCTTTTCTTCATCTTCTTTAGCATGCATCTCTGCTTCTTTGGTCATTTTCTCAACTTCATCTTTGGATAATCCGGTCGAACCCGTAATTTTAATGCTTTGCTCTTTTCCGCTTGCTTTATCTTTAGCCTTGACATTTAATATTCCGTTTGCGTCAATATCAAAAGTTACTTCCACCTGAGGAACACCCCGGGGAGCTGGAGGAATCCCATCTAATATAAAACGTCCGAGACTTTTATTGTCCGTTGCCATCGGACGTTCCCCTTGTAAAACATTTATTTCAACCTGGGTTTGGTTATCTGCGGCGGTTGAAAACACCTGAGATTTGGAAGTCGGAATTGTGGTATTTTTGGAAATAAGTGGGGTTGAGACTCCACCTAATGTCTCAATTCCCAATGTTAACGGAGTTACATCCAAAAGAAGGACATCTTTCACTTCTCCGCCCAAAACCCCCCCCTGAATAGCAGCTCCAACAGCAACAACTTCATCCGGATTAACCGACTTATTAGGTTCTTTCCCAAAAAATTTCGTAACGGTTTCTATGACTTTCGGCATTCTGGTCATTCCTCCAACCAAAACTACTTCATCAATATCGGAAACTTTTATCCCTGCATCTTTTAATGCCTGTTCAACAGGACGTAAGGTTTCCTGCACCAACGGATCAACTATTTGTTCCAATTTTGCCCGGGTTAAAGTCATTGTTAAATGTAAGGGCCCGTCTTTGCCTTGAGTTATAAACGGCTGGTTTATTTCAGCTGAAGTTGAACTGGATAATTCTATTTTTGCTTTTTCCGCTGCTTCACGAAGCCTCTGCAAAGCTTGAGAATCTTTTCTCAAATCAACATTCTGCTCTTTCTTAAATTCTGTTGCAAGGTAATCAATAATTAATTGATCAAAATCATCTCCTCCTAAATGCGTGTCTCCATTTGTAGACTTAACTTCATAAACACCCTCACCTAATTCCAATATTGAGATATCAAAAGTTCCTCCACCCAAATCATAAATTGCAATCGTATGGGCATTTTTCTTATCAAGTCCGTAAGCCAAAGCTGCAGCGGTTGGCTCATTTATAATTCTTAAGACTTCCAGTCCGGCAATTTCTCCGGCTTGTTTTGTAGCCTGACGTTGCGAATCATCAAAATATGCGGGTACCGTAATGACTGCTTGCGTAACTTTTCCGCCCAAATAATTCTCCGCATCAACTTTAATTTTTTGTAAAATTTGAGCGGATACTTCTTGAGGAGTGAATGTCCGTCCTTCAACTTCTACGACTGCCATTCCGTCTCTGCCCGATTTAACCGTATATGGCAACCATTTCATGTCAAACTGCACAGATTTATCCGTAAACTTACGACCCATTAATCTTTTTATGGAAAAAATTGTTCTCTTAGGCTTTAGAACAATTTGCCGTTTAGCAACATCTCCCACGACATGGCTTATCGGATCAACAACCGACGGTATAACGTTGCGTCCTTCTGCGGAATGAATAACTTTAGGACTTCCTCCCTCCATTACCGCAACGCATGAATTTGTTGTGCCTAAATCTATTCCAATTATTTTTCCCATACTAATTTAATTCCTCCTTATTTTGTCTGCCTGAGCCGACTACTACTTGCGCCGGCCGCAAAACTTGTTCCCCCATTTTAAATCCCGATCTTAACTCCTCAATCACTCTACTTTCCTCCCCGGCTACTGTTTTAATTCCTTCCATGAAATTCGGATCAAATTCTTTTCCAACGGTTTCGACTCTCTCAACTCCTTCTGTTTTTAATATATCAAAAAAATTCTGGATACTCAATTTCAAGCCTTCATTTTCAATATGCTTACTTGATAAGAGTAAAAAATCTAAGGCCGGCAACAGTTTCAAAATTAAATCTTTGTTGGCTTTTATGAGCCATTCCTTCTTCTCAATCGCAACCCGTTTTTCCAAATTTTGATAATCTGCGAAAATCCGTTTTACCTGGCTTTCAAGTTCCAAAATTTTTTCTTTTAAAGATGCTACTTCTTCTTTGTTTTTGTCTTTTTCTTCTAAATTATTTTCTTTTTTATTTTTTTTATCTTTGTTATCGTTTTTGTCCATCCTGCTAATAGTTTACCAACCTTTTGCAATTTCTTCAATTAGGTCACCAAAGTATCTGACTGTCGGAACAATTTGCGTATAATTAAGCCTACTAGGACCTAAAACTCCAATTTCACCGGTTAATTGCATTGGAGTTTTGTAATGAGTAAAAACAAATCCGTAAGGACCTTGCATATTTGGGCCCAATTCATCTCCCAAAAGTACTTGAACGTCTTCTGAGACTATGTCCGCAAAAAATTGTCGACATGGTTCAAATTCATCCATTATTGAAAGCAAACTTCTTGTTACATCAATATCAAAAAATTCCGGCATATCCAAAATATTAGCATACCCTGCGCAATAAACACTTCCTTCTGCAGTTGTCGCAATTGCCAAAGCTTTGGTTTTATCAGCCAGGGATTTCGTCAATTTCCTTAAAAATTTATCTTCTTTTTCCCGATAATCCCAAAGGCCTTCCTTAACCGCAGTTTCTTCGGTCACGGAAAGATCTTTTTCTTTCATAAGCTGCTTTACGTAGAACTTCATACCTGTCGGAGTAGGCATTCTACCTGCTGAAGTGTGATTTTTCTTCAAATATCCTAATTTTGTAAGACTGACCATTTCATTCCTAATGGTTGCAGGACTTGCACTAAGATTATACTTTTTCTCCAAAGTCTCCGAACCCACAGGCTCTGCTGTCGCAATATATTCCTCAATAAGGCTTTTTAAAATTTCAACCTGGCGTTGCGTTAAATCATTCATAGAATTTTTGATTTAGCAGTAATATATCATGACTGCTAATTCTTGTCAAGAGGTATATAGTAAATTGTGTTAAACTTAATATATGAACCGAAGAAAACGGCCATTCTGGCCATTATTCCTTAGCCTATTATCTTTAGCCGGCCTTACTTATCTAATTCTGGCTTTTTCTCCAAACCGGCAATTTGCAATTTATAATTTTAAATTTCCAATTTTGCACGCCTTCTTCTTATTGTTTTTCCTTTTTCTTTTTTCTTTTATATCTCATTTCCTTCGTAAACTCCGCAGAGCAGCGCTCATCGCAATATTGATAATTATTTACCTTGTCTTTCGCATGCTTCATTTAAATAATCTTTATTTTCCGCTTCTTCTCTTCGCCCTTTATATAAGTCTTGAACTTTTCTTTAAAAAAGAGGTCTAAATCTGTTAAAATGCTTCTATGAACAAGTTTTATATTACAACCGCCATTGATTACGTTAATGACACTATTCATCTGGGGCATGCTTTTCAGAAAATTGCCGCAGATGTATTGGCGCGTTATTACAGAATTACGCTTGACAAGGACAATGTTTTTTTCTTGACCGGCACTGACGAATACGGACAAAAAGCGGAAAAAGCAGCCAGATTGCAAAATATAACTCCTGCTGAATTGGTTAAAAAGATTTCTGATTCGGATCAGAAAGAACAAGACTGCTTAAATATTTCTTACGACAGGTTTATCAGAACAACCGATTCCGATCACACGGAAACTGTTAAGGAAATCTGGAAGAGAGTTCAAGAAAATAAGGATATATATTCCGGAGAATATCAGGGGTCGTACTGTGAAGGATGTGAGGCATACTACACAAAAGAAGATCTGGTTAAGGGAAAATGCCCTGTTCATCCGACTTTGGAAATAAAAATGATTAAGGAACAGAACTATTTTTTCAAATGGACTAAATACAAAGACTTTCTAATTGAGCATATTAAAAATAATCCTGATTTTATTTTCCCCAAACACAGGGCAAATGAAATGCTCGAGTTTGCCAAAAATATTAAGGATATCCCAATTTCCCGAGGTAATTTTATCTGGGGAATTCCTGTTCCTAATGATCCTAAACAAGTAATCTATGTTTGGTTCGATGCTTTGATAAACTATTTAACCGGAGTCGAGTTTCTAGAAAACAAGAAATTATTTGAGAAATTCTGGCCCGCAGACGTTCATATTCTTGGTAAAGATAATCTTCGTTGGCATGCGCTTTTATGGCCGGCAATGCTTAAGTCGGCTAACATCGCACTTCCAAAAACTATTTTAGTTAATGGATTCCTGAATATTAACGGGCAAAAAATCAGCAAATCAGTCGGAAACGTTATCCATCCAAGTCAATGGGTTGGAAAATATGGCACAGATACTGTCAGATATTATCTTTTAAGATATACCAATCTAACCGACGACAGTGATATCTCTGAAGAAAAATTATTGCAAGCTTACAACGCCGACCTGGCAAATGGATTAGGAAATTTAGTTGCCAGAGTTGCAAAGTTGTGTGAAAAAGTAACTTTAAAACCTTCGCCTATTCCTGTTTTTTCTGAAAATTATAAAAAGGAAATAGAAGATTTTAAATTTAATGAGGTTTTGGAAATTATTTGGAATGAAATTAGAATTCTTGATCAACAGATAAATACTGCAGAACCCTGGAAAATAAAAGATCAAAAAAAATTAACCCAAGTTCTCCAATCAACTGTTGACGGAATAGTTTGTATTGCCTACGAACTTAAACCATTTCTTCCCGAAACTGCAGAAAAAATTGAAGAACAATTTAAAGGACCAAAAATCACTTCAGGAAAATCTTTATTTCCAAGAATTTAAGGCAGGCCTTTTTCAGTAACTGCTTCTCTTCTTTTTTTTGATTCTTTCCGAGATCTCGACTCACGAATATTCGCTACAAATTATTTTCCATCTACAAAATCTACAATAATAACGTCCTTATTTATAAATTCATTAGGAATTTTAGATGCTTTTGTTAATACTTCTGTTTCTTTTTCCATTTTATTTCATTTTTATTAAAATTATTTTATTCGCAATTTGCGAAGCTTTTCTATTCTTTCTTGTGCCTCTTCTGGACTCATTATTCTACGTGGATTCTTAACAAATCCTTTCATTGCCCCAAAATCCACATCAACAGTATCCCTACTTTTAAATATTTCCCTTAGTTTATCTATCCCCGTTGATAATCCTTCTTTTTCCATCTTACCTATATTTAAGTCCACATAAAACTTTAGTAAAATTTAAGGCAGTCCCTTTTTAATAATTTGTTCTCTTCTTTTTTCCCATTCGCCCTGAAGTCTTAACTTCCAAATCGGACCGTTTACAAATCCCTTTACTTCTCTAAAATCCATATCTACAACATCCCCATCAATAAATGCTTTCGGTATATCTTTTAGGCTTTTTATTTTGGGTTCTTTTTCCATTCAGCTACAGATTACACAAAATTATTAAGAAAATCAATATTTCTTTAACTGCTATAATAAATTTATGATCGATGCGCATTGTCATTTGAATTTTCATTCTTTTGAAAAAGATTATGATGAAGTTATTAAAAGTGCTTTTGCAGCCGGGGTAACAAAAATTATTAATGTCGGCACCAAAATTGATTCAAGTCAAAAAGCAGTTGAGCTGGCCCAAAAATACGAAAATTTATATGCAGTTATCGGCATGCATCCTCACCATGCTGATAAACTCGAAGAAGACTGGCTTGAAGAACTGGAAAAGCTTGCTAAAAAGCCAAAAGTTGTGGGAATTGGTGAAGTTGGCATAGATTATTTCAGTTATAAATCAAACGATGTGATAAATCCTAAATTACAAAAAGAAGTATTTATTAAACAGATTGAATTGGCCCATAAACTTAAATTGCCCTTACAAATTCACAACCGCCAGGCAGGTAAAGATATAATCGATATACTCATAAATTATAAATCCCGCCTTTTAAATTCTCCCGGAGTATTTCATTGCTTTGCAGGAAGCTTGAATTTATTAAAAAAAGCTTTGGATTTAGGATTTTATGTGGGATTCGACGGAAATATAACCTATAATGGTTTAGCGCCGGGAGAAGATACGGACCTAAAAGATTTGGCAAAATACACTCCAACCGATAGGCTTATTGTTGAAACAGATAGCCCATTTTTAGCGCCCGTTCCGAAACGCGGTAGCAGAAACGTGCCTGAGTATGCTATAATTACAGCCAAGTTTATAGCAAAAGTAAAAGATATAACTTTTGCGGAAATTGAAGCAAAAACAACAGAAAATACAATAAAACTTTTTAACCTGTAATTTATTATTTGTTTTTTACTGCCAGTCTCTTGAATATGACTAATTTTTTTCAAAAACTATTTACGCGATACCCGATAAAAACGAGGCGTGGATTAGAATTACTTCCTGGATTTGTATCCTGGACTTTGATTCTTTTTCCTATTTGGGGTTCATTTTTAATACCCTATATTGTTGCTTATTTTATTCTTTTCTTTGATGTTTATTGGTTTTACAAGTCATTCTCTTTAGC
>CAIQLZ010000021.1 GCA_903872785.1 Candidatus Levyibacteriota bacterium | reverse complement strand
GCATCCAGGACACTGATTCCCAACCGGTCCATCTGCTCGATAGCTGCACTTAGGACAAGCAAACCATTGTTGATTTTCAATCAAACTATTCAAAATTGAACCTTTGGTTAAAAGATTGCTTATGTTACTGGAATTTCCGCATGACCCTCTGATAACCGGAGGCTTATGTCCAAAATCCCCCACCATATCCCTTATTCTTAAATCATTTTCTCCTCTTATATAAATTAAATTTCTAGTACCTAATCTTAACGATTTCGAATCATTACTGCAAGAATATCAGGTTATTTACTATCAGCTGAGGCAATATGTCTCCGTTAACTATTCTAAATAAAGAATGTGGGAATGTTCCCATTCATTCCATGCTTTTAGATTCTGTACCGCCATGGGGATTCGAACCCCAGATTCTCGGGCTGAAAACCCGATGTCCTAGGCCACTAGACGATGGCGGCTTAATCTGATTATAGCAATTTTTATAAAAAAACCCAAGGCTCAAATTCCCTTGTTAAGACTACAAGATTCTTGATATAATGATATTTATGGGTCGGTAGCTCAGTGGTAGAGCAGGAGCCTTTTAAGCTCTTGGTCCAGGGTTCGAATCCCTGCCGGCTCACAACAGTCCTATGGTTTTACATCTTACATAATATTTAATATAATTCTTCCCATATGCTACATGAGGTAAAACGTCAATTTAATTCGTTATAAGCTTCATCAGACCATGGTGTCGAAATAAAATTAATCGTAAAAGAAAGAATTGATATGAAATTAGAAGCAATGGGGGTTAATGGTTTCTCCATGCTCAATGAACATAGGGCATTTTTGGGAAAAGCTTTTGAGGCATATTTAAAAAAGGAAATCAAAGTAGAGAGTCCCAGCGTTCTTTCTGTCGGATGTGGTGTAGGGTATGAGGCGGAGCCTATTTTACGGGTATTTCCAAATGCAAAATATAGGGGCATAGATATTGATAAAATTCATGTAGAATTGGCGAGAAGGATAAATGAAGATTTGCCTGGAAATATTTTTGAGATTGCAGATGCAAGAGAAGAAGGAGCTTTTGCGGGAGGGCCATGGAATGTATTGATTCTCAGAAATCCTCAGGTTATGGGAGAAATTGCTGATTTGATAGCAGGAAAAAGAAATAGTAAAGATTGGGAAATAATTATAAAAAATAGTATAAAGTTTCTGAAAACAGATGGCATTATGTTTATAACCACTCCCACCAGACATGAAAGAGAAATAATTTTAAATCAATTAAATATTTTAGGTAGAGCGTTAAAGTTATTGGTTGATGAAGAGAATAAGTATAAAACGAACTTGGGATTATATAATGATGATATTGTCATTTTAGCAAAAAAGAGCAAAATGCGTGAAATTAGCTGCGTATCGTGATAGAAGCTTTGTGGACTGTTCCACAAACATCTCCTAAATATTCGATTGACAAATACATTATTTCTAAATTACGATGGGCTATGTCAAAAATTGACTTTTTAATGACCTTAAAGAAACAAAAATTATTACTTAAAAAAAACTGACAAATAGGCAATTCCAATTTTCTCCTACCAAGATAATTGCTGTAAATTAAGGTGTATAATTAATATTCATGAGATGTTTCTTGATAGCTGTAGCAATATTCTGCGCATGTATATTTTTGTTTCCTAAAACGTCGTTTGCAATAGAAAATCCCCTATCGCTTCCCAATAATAAGGTAGGTGTTCACATATTATTTACACCTGAAATTAATCTGGCAGCCAATCTGATAAATAGCAATGGAGGAGATTGGGGATATGTCACAATTCCTATTCAAGCCGGAGATAGGGATTTAGATAAATGGCAGAAATTCATGGATGATGCGAAAAAACTCCATGTGATTCCAATTATCCGGTTAGCCACAGAAAGCGATTATTTTAATACGCCTGTTTGGAGAAAGCCGACAACCGAAGATGTATTGGATTTCGCAAATTTTTTAAATTCACTTGTTTGGCCTGTAAAAAACCGATACATCGTAGTTTTTAACGAAGTAAACAGAAGTGACGAATGGGAAGGAGACTTAAATCCCGCAGATTACGCGGAATTATTAAGTTATGCTGTTTCTACTTTTAAATCTTTAAATAACGATTTTTTTATAATTTCTAGCGGACTGGATAATGCTGCGCAAAATGTTTCAGGAAAATATATGAATGAATATGATTACATGATTGCGATGAATGAAGAAATTCCCGGCATTTTTAAGATAATTGATGGATTAGGAAGTCATTCTTATCCTAATCCCGGATTTAGGCAAGCGCCGTATATTCTGACTAATCAGAATATAGGAAGTTTTGATTTTGAGAAAAATTTAGCCTATAGACTGAGCGGAAAGCGCTTGCCTGTTTTCATTACGGAAACAGGCTGGTCAAAAGAAGTATTGCCGGAAAATGAAATAGCGGAATATTTCAAATATGCTTTTCAGTCTGTTTGGAATGATCAAAATATAGCTGCAGTAACGCCTTTTATACTTCAAACAGGACAGGGTTCTTTTTCTCAATTTTCATTGGTGGATGAAAACGGAACACATAATCAAATTTTTCTGGCAATTTCAAAAATTACCAAAACGAAAGGAAATCCTACAGTTAATTACAACAATAGTCTTTCTGCGAATCTTGTACCTAAAAATCTTCCGTTTAGAACTTTTCCCAAGATAAATCAATATAAAAATTTTTCCTTGAAGAAAACCGATGCTCCGGTAATTTTTTTCAAATGGCTTCTGAAGCTCTAAACTTGAATTTTTATGGTATAATAGAGTATGGTCGAAAATAGCTTTACAGGTGCAAGAAAAGTTTCGGGCGAGTTATTAAACAGTCTTACGCACGGAGAAATTAAAGTCGAAGAATCAATACAGTTAATTAAGAATTTTCTGGAAGAAAAACCGTTTTCAGAGTATAGCTTGGTGATCGGAACCGATTCCCACGAGAAAGAAAACAACGGAACTACTAAAACCATAAATCTTGTTACCGCCGTCTTGGTGCATAGAAAAGGTTTTGGAGGTAAATACTTCTGGAGGAGAAAAAGCGCATCAAATATTCATTCGCTCCGGGAGAAAATCTATGCGGAAACAGCTGAGTCACTTAACTTTGCGTTATCCTTTGTGCCATTACTGAGAAAATCACTAAACGGTGAATCGCCTAATTATAACTTGGAAATACATATTGACGTCGGAGAACACGGCGACACAAGAGACATGATTAAAGAGGTTGTCGGCATGGTCACTGGAAACGGATTTGTTGCCAAGACAAAACCGCATGCTTACGGAGCGTCCTACGTTGCCGACAAGCACACTTAAGAAATGTTAAAGCACAAAACGAAAAACTCAAAACTGGACTGGAATGATGCTCAAGAAATAAAAGCTGAGATAGAAAAACTATTAAACATTTTAAAATTTGAGCACATCGATCCTTCGAGAATTTTTTGCTTTAGAACTTCGGGGTCAAAATCAAGATCTTACGCCAGAATTTGGTCGATGCCGAAAATATTTCAAAGAGCTTTAAAAATCAAACCGGCATATGTAATTGAAGTTCTTTCCAAATATTACGACAAGTTAGACGAAGATTCGCAGAAAAAAGTGCTTATTCATGAACTATTGCATATTCCCAGAAATTTTTCAGGCGCACTTCTGCCGCACAGAACCAGGCACAGGCATCTACAGTCGCAGGTAAATCAACTTTTCAAAGAATACAAAAATAAATCATGATAACAATTATCCACGGAGACGACATATCTTTATCCAGGGAATATTTTCAGGAATTAAAACAAAAATATAAAGATATTATCTCGTTTGACGCAAATAAGCTAATAATTACCGACCTTGTACAGAATATTGAAGGATCATCTCTTTTCGGAAGTACGAAAGCGATTTTTATTGAAGACTTTTTGACAAAATTAAAAAAAACCGACAAGGGCTCAATGGAAATACTTGATTTTATTGTCAAAAATGCTCAGCCTTCCGTTTTTGTCTTATGGGAATCTAAGGAAATTCCCAAAAGAGAATTAGCTTTATTTAAAGAAACTGTTGTCAAAATCTTCAAGCTTCCTAAAAACATATTTTTATTTTTAGACAATCTCATGCCCGGAAATTACAAAAATTCTCTTAATCTTTTTCATCAGGCGCTAAATAACGGAATAAAAGAGGAGCTGGTGCTGTTTATGCTGCAAAGACAAATACGCATACTCCTGGCTCTATCCGATCCCGGCGAAGAAGGCTTAATTGAAGAGGTTTCACGACTTGCCCCCTGGCAGGTAAGTAAGCTGAAGAATCAAGCGAAGCTTTTTGACCTGTTAATTTTGAAAAAAATCTATAATAAGCTGTACGAAATTGAAGTCGGCCAAAAATCCGGCAGCCTGCCTCTATCCCTTTCCCAATCCATTGACTTTTTATTACTTGAAATATAAAATATTTTAATGACAATCAATCCCGCGATATTTAAATCTTATGACGTAAGAGGTATTTACCCCCAAGACTTTAATGAAGAAATAGCCTATTTAATTACCCAAGCTTTTGTCAGTCTTAACAATTTGAAAAAAGTTGTCTTAGGAAGAGATGTCCGGGAATCAGGAGAAAGCTTGTTTAACTCGTCGCTTAAAGCATTTTTGGATGCAGGAGTTGACGTAATTGACATCGGAATTGTTTCAACCGATGAATTTTACTTCGCAGCCGGCTCATTACCTGTTGATGGAGGAGTGACTATTTCCGCCTCGCATAATCCGCGCGAATATAATGGAATGAATTTTTGCAGAAAGTCTGCGGAGCCTATCTCTTCAGAAAGCGGACTATATGACATCAGAGATCTGGTGATCAAAAGTCAAAATCCTCTTAATTCTCTGACAAGAGGGACCGTAGAAAAACAAGATATTACCAATAATTTCTTAAAAATGGTCACTTCTTACGTTGACCTTTCCATGCTCAAGCCTTTGAAAGTCGTTGCCAACGCTAATTTCGGAATAGATGTCCTGCTTTTAAAAAAAGCAGTGACTGATTATCAGCTGCCCATAAATGTCATACCCTTAAATGAAAAACCGGACGGTACATTCCCAAAAGGACCGCCTAATCCCCTTCTGCCGGAAAACAGAAGAGAATTCTTAGAGTTGATTTTAAAAGAGAAGGCTGATTTGGGAGTATCTTGGGATGCTGACGGAGACCGCTGTTTTTTTGCCGATGAAAAAGGTAAATTCATTGAAGGATATTTTACAACAGCAGTTTTGGCGCAAGAAATGCTTAAAAAATACCCAAAATCAAAAGTAATCATTGATCCCCGGCTGGTCTGGGCAACTACCGAGGCAATTACTGAAGCCGGGGGAATTCCGATAGTCTGCAAACCGGGAATGACGGTAATCGCAGCTAAAATGAAAAAAGAGGATGCAATATTTGGAGGAGAAATGTCGTCTCATTTCTATTTCAGAGATAATTTCTATCGGGATAATGGTTTAATTCCTTTATTTCTAATTTTAGAAATGATGGCTAAGTACAACCAATCCCTATCGGAAATATTCTCGCCATTTACCTCGGCGTATTTTACTCCGGGAGAAATTAATTTCGAAACGCAAAGAAAAGATGAAATTATTGCGGCTTTCGAAGAAAAGTTTAAGGACGGCAAAGTTGAACATATTGACGGTTTTTCAGTTGAATATCCTCAGTGGAGGCTAAATCTTCGTAAATCAAATACCGAACCTCTTTTAAGACTAAATCTCGAAGCAAGATCAAGGGAGATAATGGAACAAAAAAAAGAAGAATTGACCGGCTTAATTACGAGCCTATCCTAAACCCCCTTCCTCTTGATAATTTTTTAGAATACATCAATAATAGCGGTATGGCATTGAATTCCCGTTACATAATCGATTTTCCCCAAATTCATAAGGCTGATGAAGAGTTGGTCGGTAAGAAAGCGCATGCGCTTGGAAACTTATGGAAATTAGGCATACCATTCCCAAGCGGGTTTGTGATTACAACTGAATTTTATCAGGATTTTTTACACGTAACGGGTATTGACAAGGAAATAAAAAAAGCCCAAGCTCTGCTTCACCCTGCCTTAGCAGGCTTAGCAGAAAAGTTATTTCGCCCTATACAAACACAAATAATGGAAAGCCGGATTCCGCAAGAACTATCAATGGAATTACATAAGCATTATCGGAAATTTTTCGGATTATTCACGGAAAAGCCGTTCAATATATCTTCAGTGTATCTTAATGATAAAGTTATTAAGTTTAAAAACGCTTCGGGAGACGCCAATCTTTTACTTAAAATCAGACAAATTTGGTCATTGTCACCGGGAGAACCGGTGGCAATAATAATTCAGGAAAATATTAAATCCGAAATAAAGGGTCAGGTTGTCAGCAATGATCCTGCTTTCGATAAACAATTAACAAAACCTCAAAGAGATAACTTATTAAATTATTGCAGTACAATACAAAAGTTTTTTTACTTTCCGAAAGAAATTGATTATGCTATATGTAAAGGCAAAATTTACATCTTAAATATCCGTCCTTTTACCGGACGTATAATTCAATCGTCCAGTAAGGCATTAAATGTAAAAACACGTAAAATACTTGCCAATGGAATACCGCTTAATCCCGGAATAGCTACGGGTCCCGTAAGAATTTTACGTCAGGATTTCGTAAAAGCAAAACAAGGGGAAATAATCGTCATGTCCAAATGTGACAAATCATCATTCGAATACATAAAGAATGCCAAAGCGGTAATTGTTGACTCAATTTTGCCAAACTCCTTAGATAAAATTATTTATAAAAAAAACTTTCAGATTCCGACAATCGAAGGAGTAAAAACAGCGACAAGAATATTACATAACGGAAATATTGTTACGGTTAATGGCGCAAGTGGAGATATTTATTCCGGTGGGTTAATATATTAATATGGCAAATTTAATTTTAGTTAGGCATGGTGAATCGGAATGGAATGAAAAAGGCCTCTGGACAGGTTTAACCGATATTGGCTTAACTGAAAAAGGCAAAGAAGAAGGAAAATCTGCAGGAGAAAAATTGAAAGGCTTCACGATTGATTTTGCTTTTACTTCAGTATTAAGGCGTTCAAAACAAACTCTGGATGAGATTAAAGGCGTTTTAGGAATAGACGTGCCGACTTTTGAGAATCAAGCTCTAAATGAGCGTGATTATGGAATTTATACAGGAAAAAACAAATGGGAAATCAAAAAAGAAATTGGAGATGAACAATTTCATAAAATCAGAAGAGGTTGGGACGTCCCAATCGAAAATGGAGAAAGCTTGAAAGATGTCTATAATCGAGTAGTTCCCTATTATGAGTCTGAAATCTTACCGAAATTAAAAAACGGAAAAAATATCCTCATTTCAGCTCACGGAAATTCCTTAAGAGCTTTGGTTAAATATCTTGAAAATCTTTCTGATAGCGCTGTCGAAAACGTTGATATTCCAACGGGAGAAATATATTTGTATTCAATCGGAGACAATGGAGCTTATTCTTCCAAAAAAATCCTTAAATAAATTGACGTTTATAGGAAATTATATTAATATTGCATCACCTATATGAGAAAAGGAGAAATTATTTATTCATGGCATTACTATTCCGAAACAAGAAACCTTGTCGGAGCTAGAAAGGATTCACTTAAATATGAAGATCCAAGCATAGTTACTCATCATCTTTCTGATGAGACGATAATCAGCAAAGAAGCGTTAAGAGCGTGGTGGAATATACCGCCGCTTATAGTTTATTTCGATGATGGCCATGATAACAACTTTTCTCCGGCTTACAGTGGACGGAAAGTGGAATTAATTGATTTAGTAGAATTTAAGAAAAATAAATCACGCACCGGAATTAAATAAAATAACGAATTCTCCTTTCGGATTTGTTTTTTCGAAATGTTCCAATGACTTTGAAATATTTTCTCTCCTTACTTCCTGGAAAATCTTAGTTAGCTCGCGGCAAATAACAATATTTATATCGCCTAATACCTCCTTCAATCCCTCCAGCGTTCTTATCAAATGATGCGGGCTTTCAAATAGAACAATCGTGGTTTTAATTGGTAGTTTGGTGAGATTTTCAAATAAAGTTTTTCGGTGACCCGGTTTTTGGGGCGGAAAGCCCATAAACAAAAATTTATCTGTCGGTAAACCTGACAGAGTAATCGCCGCAGTAACCGAGGATGCCCCAGGAAGCGAATCTATTTTAATTCCCTCCCTAATGCATTCCCTAACGAGTTTAAATCCCGGATCGGAAATTGTCGGAGTTCCGGCATCTGAGACCAAGGCAATATTTAAACCGTTTTTAAGTGCATTAATTATTTCAGGAATTCTTTGCAATTCATTATGTTCATAATACGAGATAAGTGCTGGTTTTTTGGCATTATCTGCGGATTTTTTGCTCATTGAGTTTATTTGTGAAAGTAAAAAACCTGTCTTACGCGTGTCCTCACACGCAATTGCGTCAACATTACCTAAAACCTTAATTGCGCGCAAAGTTATGTCTTGCAAATTGCCGATCGGTGTTGCTACAATATACAGAATTCCCATATTCACTATGATTGAGACATTATCGGGTTTTATTATACATCTTATCCAATCTTCAGGCTATTTTGGCATTTTTTTATTAATGACTCTTCAATCTGCCTTAATTCCCATTCCTTCGGAAATTACTATGCCGTTTGCCGGATTTTTAGTTGGTCTTGGCCATTTAAATTTTGTTTTAGTCATTTTATGCGGCACAACGGGAAATTTGCTTGGTTCTTTAATCTCCTACGGTATTGGTTTCTTTCTTGAAGAGAAGATTATTTTAAATTGGCTGAGAAAATATGGAAAATTTTTACTTCTCTCAGAAAATGAATATAGGCATTCTACAAAGTGGTTACAAAAATACGGAGCGCCGGTAATTTTTTTCGGGAAAATGGTTCCGGGTGTATCTACTTTCATAGCTTTACCGGCAGGTCTGGCAGAGGTAAAACTTTGGAAATTTTCCCTGTACACTTTTTTAGGGTCATTAATTTGGTCTGTCGTACTAACTTTTATCGGAGCATATCTTGGCAGTAAATGGAATACTCTCGGAACATATTTTCATAAATTTGAGTTAGTTCTGGCACTGCTGCTAATTTTTGCTGTCCTATTCTACTTAAATTACAAGCTTAAAATAGTGAAGCGTAGCAGGAAGAAATCTTAAGAAAATTTTCGGACAATCCCGACTGCTTTTCCCTGAATAATTAAGGAATTCGGGTAAATAGGTGCCATCTCTGCATTGGCAGGCTTTAAAACAATTTTTCCGTTCTCATTGTAAAACTTTTTCAGAGTAGCCAAATTGTTATCAACCAAAGCAACCACAATGTCTCCGTTTGACGCTGTATTGGCTTTTTCAATAACTACGTAGTCACCATCAAAAATTCCGTCTTCAATCATGGAACTTCCTTTAACCTGCAGGACATAGGCAGTTTTTTTACCCGAAATCATCGATGCGGATACGTGAAAGGTGGCATTAGGATCGCTATGGGGCTCTAATGGCTTTCCGGCTGCAATATAGCCCATTAATGGAAGTTCTATGGATGCTGTACTTCCCAGAAGGGAAAAAGTGACTTTTTGGTCAACAATTTTTAAAACCCGGTTATTTCCGTCGACTTTTTGGATATATCCTTTATCTACCAGCGATCTAATAAGCGAGTGAACAGTAGAATTGCTTCTATGCCCTGTAGCATTGGCTATCTCCTTAAGTGTTGGGGAATACCCAAATTGTCTTTGAAACTGAGCCAGATATTCTAAAACTTCCCTTTCTTTTTTATAGATTACGCCCGGCATATATTTTTTGTTGTATTATTATTTTATACGAAATATTCGAGTATTTTGTCAATATGACAAAGAGATGCAAACGTATGCTAAAATAGGTCACTATGAAATTTCAATTGGTTTCTGATTTTAAGCCGACGGGGGACCAACCGCAGGCAATCAAAAAGCTGGTCAGTAATCTTCAAAAAAACATCCGCAATCAAGTTTTACTAGGAGTTACGGGCAGCGGAAAAACCTTTACCATGGCAAATGTGATTCAAAATATTCAGAAACCGACTCTGATTATCTCTCACAATAAAACTTTAGCAGCACAACTTTATCAGGAATTCAGGGATTTCTTTCCGGAGAATGCGGTATCTTATTTTGTTTCTTACTATGATTATTACCAACCGGAGGCATATATTCCCCAAAGCGATACCTACATTGAAAAAGAAGCCGAAATTAACGAGGAGATAGATAAATTAAGACTGTCTGCCACTACAAATCTGTTAACCAGAAAAGATGTAATTGTGGTTGCCTCAGTTTCCTGCATTTATAATTTAGGCTCCCCTATTGAATATGGAAAATTTGTTTTAGAGTTAAAGCCAGGAATGCATACTGATTTAAAATCCATAATGCTGCGATTAACCGATCTTCAATATGAAAGAAATGAATACGCATTTGCTAGAGGAAATTTTAGGGTCAGGGGCGAAGCGCTTGATCTGTTTCCGGCTTACAAAGATACGGGAATAAGAATTGAGATTAAAAACAACGCCCTCTTACGTCTTTCCGAGTTTAGCGCTTTAAACGGCGAGACAATTTCTATTTTAAAAAACATAACAATCTATCCTGCAAAACATTATATGACTGATCCGCAAACCTACAACGCTGTATTTCCGATGATTAGGGCAGACATGAGGAAACAAGTAGAAATCTTAAAGCAAAAAAACAAACATCTGGAGGCTCACAGATTAGAGCAAAGGACGAATTTTGATTTAGAAATGATCAGGGAAGTAGGCTATGTAAACGGAATTGAAAATTATTCAAGATATTTTGACGGAAGAGATCCTGGGCAGCCTCCCTACACCCTGCTTGATTATTTTAACCATGCGGCAAATGATTTCTTGACAATTATAGATGAATCCCACATCACTTTGCCGCAACTAAGGGGAATGTATAATGGTGATCAGTCAAGAAAGAATACTTTAATTGATTATGGTTTCCGGCTTCCTTCTGCACTAGATAACCGACCGCTAAAATTTACGGAATTTATGCAAAGAGTTAAGCAAATCACTTACATCAGCGCAACTCCGGATGAATACGAATTATCTTTGGCTAAAGAAAAAGACGCTATTGTAGAGCAGCTTATCAGGCCTACCAATCTTGTTGATCCAAAAGTGATAATTAAACCCACCAAAGGTCAAATTATAGATTTAATTGATGAAATCGGCAAAAGAGTGGTTAAAAAACAGAGAGTTCTCGTTACAACCTTAACCAAAAGAATGGCGGAAGAACTTTCTGCATATCTGGAAGAACAAAAAATAAATGTAGCCTACCTGCATTCGGATATTCGAACACTGGAAAGACAAGATATTCTCGATCGGTTACGAAAAGGAGAATACGATGTACTGGTTGGAATTAACTTACTGCGGGAAGGACTGGATTTACCGGAAGTATCTTTAGTGGCAATTTTGGACGCTGACAAAGAAGGATTTTTGCGAAGCGAAACCTCACTAATTCAGACTATGGGTAGAGCTGCAAGGCATCTTGATGCGCAAGTGATAATGTACGCGGATAAGGTCACGTACTCAATGAAAAAGGCAATTTCCGAAGTGGAAAGACGAAGAGAGATTCAACTCAAGTACAATAAAAAATACCATAAAAAACCAGTCGGAATTCAAAAAGGAATAAAAAGTAAATTAATCGATGAAGAAATTACGGAAAGCAAAAATTACCATGGAAGTTTGAATTTTTATCTAGATCTGGCTAAAAAAGAAGTGCTTCTTCCTGACGAAAAAGAAGATTTGCTTAAAAAATTAAGAAAAGAAATGAAAATTGCCGCTCAAAATCTTAATTTCGAAAAAGCCGCTCTAATTAGAGATCAGCTTAAATCCCTAAATTTAAACAGATATTAAAACCACTTAGCTACGGATTCAGCCGGAGATGGAATTTTCACTTATTATGCAGATTTGGGGATTCTCAGATAATAAAGTTTTGCACGTCTTATTTTCTTTTTGGAATGTTCTTTAACGACAATTTTTTCAAGATTCGGAGATCCCAGGGGAAATATTTTCTCTACCCCAATTCCGCCGACAATTTTCATTACCGTAAAGCTTTTATTTTCCCCCCTGCCTTTTAAGGCTAAAACTTTGCCCTCGAAAACTTGCACCCTGGATTTGCTGCCTTCCGTAATTTTTTCGTAAACACGGATTATATCTCCCGGAACAAAATTAATTTTGCTTATCATAAAAAAGTATTATATCAATTAGCCTTGCTTTTTACAAGCTTCTATGAAGCCAAGAAAGACAGGATGCGGAGAAAGAGGCCGGCTTTTATACTCGGGATGACCTTGCGTTCCTAAATAAAACGGATGCTTGTCTTTTGGCAGCTCGATTATTTCAACTAAATTTTCAACTGTTGATCTTGCAGAAATAATCAGCCCTGCATTTTCAAATTCCTTTATATATTGATCGTTAAATTCGTATCTATGTCTATGACGTTCGCTGGTTATTCCCTTGCTTTTATCAATAAAAGCTTTATATTTATCATAAAGTTCATACGCACGCGTCCCCTCTTTTACTTTTGCTTTCCAGCCTCCCAACCTCATTGTACCGCCATAAGCTCTTCTTTTCATCAGTTCTTTTTGGCTTGGAATCAAATGGATAACAGGATGGTTTGTTTTATTATTATTTTCTGTCGTATCTGCATCTTTGAATCCTAATATATCCCTTGCATAAGCAATTACCGCTAATTGCATTCCGTAACAAAGACCAAGGTAGGGTATTTTATTTTTTCTTGCATAACTTGCAGAAGCAATCATTCCTTCAGAGCCTCTTTCTCCCCAGCCTATCGGAACAATAATTCCTGAAGGATTTCCGATTGGGTTTTTTGCACCCTCTTTCTCTACTTCTTCAGCATTAACCCAACGGGTATTTACTTTTACTTCCAAGGAATGCGCAGCATGATCAATAGCGTCAAAAAGAGCAGCATAAGAATCACGAAGCTGATAATCTCCTGTTCCGAAATACTTTCCGACAATGACGATCTCTATATCTTTCTGTTTTTTGCTGTTTATACATTTTAAAAACCTTTTCCACTCGATTAACTTTGGGTCTTTAACCGGAAGATTGAGTTTTTGTAAAATTTTTTTATCCAGATTTTGTTCATGAAGAATAATCGGAATTTGATACGCAGACTGTAAATCAGGATTTGAAATAATATCTTCCGGATGCATATTGCAGAAAAGCGCAAATCTGTCTTTTCTTCTTTGATCCAAATACTTTTCGCTTCTTGCAACTATAAAATCCGGCTGTATTCCCATGGAATTTAAGGTCCTAACAGACAATTGCGTAGGTTTTGTTTTAGGTTCTCCCAGATGGCTTGGGGTCGGAACATAGCTTACATGAATATGGATAACATCCTCAGGATTCTTAAGTGTCATTATTCTGGACGCTTCGTAATAAAATACATTCTGATATTCACCTGCTGTTCCTCCCAACTCGATTATGACGATATTCGCTTTTGATACACCGGCTAAATTATTAATTCTGCGGATTATTTCATCTGTTATGTGAGGTATCGCCTCGACATCTTCTCCGTGATACTCAAATCTTCTTTCCCTGTCTATTACTGTTTTGTAAATTTGTCCGATTGTCACAAAATTATCTTTTCCCATGTCTTCATCCAAAAATTTCTCATATGTTCCGATATCCATGTCCGTTTCAGTCCCGTCTTCACATAAAAATGTATCTCCGTGTTCAATCGGATTAATAGTTCCGGCGTCAAGATTAAGATAATTCTCAAATTTTAAAGGGGCTATTTTGTAACCCGCGGCTTTGAGAAGAAGTCCTATAGAGGCTGCGGTTGTACCTTTGCCAATTCCCGAAATTACTCCACCGGAAACAAAGATGTACTTAGTTTGCACGATTTATGTTAGCAAATGAACAAACATTTCGTCAATGGGTATTTTGAGCGGGATACGAGAATTGAACTCGCTTCTCTACCTTGGGAAGGTAGCATACTACCGGTGTACTAATCCCGCCGGCAATAATATTTTACCACAAGGGCTTAAGAATTTTTAGCGTGGAATTATGAGGACATTATCCGGGTAAATTAAATCGGGGTTACTCAGATTGTTCGCTCTGGCGATCTCAAGCCATTTATATCCGTCCCCATATGCTCTTATGGCAATATCCCATAAACAATCTCCGTTTTTTATTGTATACGTATTTTCGCTAATTGAAATGTTTCCGCTAGCAATATTTTTCTTCACTTCTTGACTTATTTTTGGAATTATCAACTTATCACCTGGCTGAATCAATTCGGGATTACTTAATTTATTCAGTTTCGCTATCTCCATCCATTTAAACCCATCGTTGTAAACTTTTTCCGAAATTGTCCAGAGATCATCGCCCGGATTTATTGTATAGGTTGACGACGTATTTGAATTTTGATCTATTTGTTCTGACAATTTTCCTATGTCCATTACGGAACTTGTATTTTTATTGTTTCTGGCAAAGGACAAAAATAAGATGCCAATAATAACTACAACGATAGCGCCTAAAATAAGACTTGTATACGATTCTGTTAAATTAATCTTGCTGAAAAATCCATTCTTTTTGCGTACCTCAGAAGTATTTTTTTTAGCAGTTCTCTTCTGTTTTTTTGCCATAAATTTTTTGGGGCAGGGGTTGTGGCAGGTATTATACTATTACCATTTTCAAAAAACAATAGTTATTTTTTTGCGGGGTGAACGGGGCTCGAACCCGCGACCTCTTCCGTGACAGGGAAGCGCTCTAGCCAACTGAGCTACCACCCCCGTTTTACTACTTGTCCTATCCTAACAAATTATTGAAATGTAGTCAATCCTTTGCTATCATTTCAAAGTGAGCAATCGTGAAATATCCCAACTTTTCAGAAATATTGCCGCCGCCTATCTAATTAAAGACGACAGGAAATTTTATTTTCAAATTCAGGCCTACAAAAATGCAGCAGAAATAATCGATTCCCTGACCTCCGAATTAAAAGATTTATACGAAGAGGGAAAATTACAAACGATTCCGGGCATAGGCAGTACAATTAGCGGCAGACTTAAAGAACTATTCGCAACAGGCTCTGTTTCCCATTTTGATTCCCTATTAAAAAACATTCCCAAGCCGGTTTTTGTTTTAATAAATATTCCATTTATTGGCCCTAAAAGGGCGTATAAATTAGTTCAGAAATTAAGGTTAAATTCAGCTGAAACTGTAATTGAAGATCTAATAATCAAGGCTAAAAATCATGAAATTGCCAAAATTTCAAGTTTCGGAACAAGATCAGAACAAGATATTCTCAGAGCGCTTTTTGAATATAAAGAAGGTAAAGGGAAAATTGCCGAAATGACACTTCCCTATGCAACTGAAATTGCCGAAAAAGTAGTCGTTTATTTAAAGAAATCATTATTTGTAAATAAAGCTTTACCTTTGGGAAGCCTGAGGCGGATGAAACCAACTGTCGGCGATATTGATATTGCCGTTGCTTCCGGCAAACCAAAAGCTGTTATTAAATATTTCGTTTCCTATCCCTATAAAGATCGGATCATCGAAGAAGGTTCTGAAACTGCTTCGATATTGATATCCGGCGGAAAACAGGTGGACCTGATGGTTGTACCTAATGATAGTTTTGGTGCGCTTTTACAGCACTTTACGGGAAGCAAAAATCACAACATCCATCTCAGAGAATATGCTTTGAAAAAAGGGCTGTCCCTGTCTGAACGCGGAATTAAGAACTTAAAAGAAAATAAGCAAAAAATTATAAAATTTGCTACGGAAGAGAAGTTTTATAATGCCCTCGGCATGGAATGGATTCCACCGGAAATAAGAGAAGACAAAGGAGAAATAGAACTGGCAATCGATCACAAACTGCCGAAACTAA
Organism: Candidatus Levyibacteriota bacterium; assembly: GCA_903872785.1. Classification (GTDB taxonomy): domain Bacteria; phylum Patescibacteriota; class Microgenomatia; order Levybacterales; family UBA12049; genus GWB1-37-8. The sequence goes on along the minus strand of CAIQLZ010000021.1, from coordinate 4,408 downwards.
TCGAATTATCAGACATTAAAGGTGATTTACACATTCATTCCAATTTCCCAATTGAACCAAGTCACGATCTCGGACAATCAACTATTGAAGAAATGGTTAAATACGCAGTCAGCTTAAATTACAATTACGTTGGTTTTTCCGAACATAATCCCAGTATTTCCAGACATACAAAAGATCAAATATATTCCTTAATTGCAAGAAGAAATGAATTAATTGAACAAATTTATTTGAGTAATAAAAATATTCGAATTATTAAATTACTCGAAGTAGACATATTAAGCTCAGGAGAACTTGCTCTTGACAATAAATCTCTGGAACTTCTTGACGGGGCAATTGTCTCAATTCACAGTTCATTTACGACAAATAAGGAGGAAATGACCAAGAGAGTGTTGCAGGGACTTAGCCATCCAAAGGCTAAGATTTTTGCCCATCCCACAGGAAGACTACTAAATGAACGCGCAGGATATGAACTGGACTTTGAACAAATTCTTGACTTTTGCCGAAAAAATGATAAAGCTCTGGAAATTAACAGCTGGCCGCAACGGCTTGATCTCTCCGATGAATTGGTAAGACAGGCAATCGAAAACGGAGTAAAACTGATAATTAACACCGACAGCCACGCCGTGTCTCAGATGAATTTAATGAAATACGGTGTAGCAACGGCAAGACGGGGCTGGGCTACAAAAAATGATATAATAAATACCTTGGAATTTGCAGATTTTATTAAATGGTTAAAAAGGAGGTGAAAAATATATGTCTTTAACATTAATTATAATAATCGCAGCTGTATTAATAGTGTTATTCGTGTGGTCCACTTATAACTCTCTGGCGACGGGAAAAGTCAGAATCAACGAAGCATTAAGCGGAATTGATGTCCAGCTGAAAAGAAGGGTTGATTTGGTTCCGAATCTTGTTTCTACAGTTAAAGGATACGCTAAACATGAAAAAGAATTGTTCGAGAATGTTACCAAAGCAAGAGCATCACTTATGAATGCAAAAGGCAATGCGGAAAAAGCAAAATCAGATAATCTGCTTTCCGATGCTTTAAAAAATTTGATTGCAATTTCCGAAAATTATCCGAATCTTAAAGCCAGCAGTAACTTTTTGGAACTTCAGGAAGAACTGTCAGATATTGAAGCCAAAATTGCCTATGCAAGGCAATTTTTCAATACCAATGTGAGCAGTTACAATTCAACTCTGGTTAATTTTCCGGGCTCTCTGATTGGCAATATGTTCGGATTTAAACAGGAAGAATTTTTTGCAGCAAAAGAATCAGAGAAAGAACCCGTGAAAGTGGCATTCTGAAAAATTATGAACATCTATTCTCAGATTTCAGCCAATAAAAGAAAAAGCTGGCTGATTATATTTATTTTTATTATTTTTGTTACGACTATCCTCTATGTCTATGGCAAAGCCTCAGGCTATGGATTGTCATATGCGGGCATTGGTCTTATTGTAGCCGGGCTAATGAGTTTCTCAAGTTATTATTATTCGGATAAAATGATTCTAGGGATGTCAGGCGCAAAACAAATTCAAAAAAAAGATAATGCGCAGCTTTTCAGAACAGTCGAAAATTTATGCATCGGTGCGGGAATGCCAATACCTAAAATATACATAATTGCTGATTCTGCCCCCAACGCCTTTGCCACAGGACGCGATCCGAATCATTCGGTTGTTTGTGTTACAACAGGAATTCTTGACAAATTAAATAAAGTCGAACTTGAAGGCGTTATTGCCCATGAACTTTCTCACGTACGAAATTACGATATCAGGCTTATGGCAATTGTGGTAATCCTGGTTGGGCTGGTTGCTCTTCTGGCGGACTTCTTCATGAGAAGCTTATGGTGGGGACACGGCACAGACAGAGAAGACAGGGGCAATTCCCAGGGAGTATTTCTACTGATCGGTATTGTTTTGGCTATATTATCTCCGCTTATCGCCACACTGATTCAATTAGCAGTTTCAAGAAAAAGAGAGTTTTTGGCTGACGCTTCAGGAGCGCTATTAACCCGTTACCCGGAAGGATTAGCTTCTGCTTTGGAAAAAATATCCAAGGACAAAGAGCCTTTGGAGGCAGCAAATAATGCCACCGCTCATTTATATATAGTAAATCCTTTTAAGGGAAAAATACAGGGAAGTTGGTTTGCAAATCTTTTCAATACGCATCCGCCGATTGAGGAACGCATTAAAATCCTCAGGTCTATGTAACTATGAATTCATTGTTAATTTGCCTGGGAAAGTTAATTTCCGTAATTAGCCGTACATTTAATGCGGGTTCAGGATCGACCTGGCCGGGTCATATTGCCCTGTCTTTAAGCCCAAATTTTATAAAACAGGTTCTTAAAAAAAACAGTGTTCAGGTGATTTTAATTGCTGGAACTAACGGGAAAACCACCACGGGTAAACTCATCCAAACCATTCTTGAGAAAAATGGCCAAAAAGTTTTTCAAAATCAGGCCGGAGCAAATCTTCTAAACGGAATTGCTTCTTCATTAATTGCCAATTCTAATTATGACGGAATGATTAATAAAGATTTTGCAATTTTTGAAATTGATGAAAATACCTTGCCGCTAATTTTAAAAGAAATTTATAGTCCTGATTATGTAATAATTTTAAATTTATTCCGTGATCAGTTAGACCGGTATGGAGAAGTAAACGCAATTGCCGGAAATTGGTCTAATAGCCTAAGTAAAATTAACAAAAAGACTACTTTAATTTTAAATGCCGACGACCCTCAAATAGCCTTTCTGGGAAAATTTCATGCGAATTCACTTTATTTCGGCATTGATCCCAATAATAAAACCGCAAAGGCGCAATACGCATCCGATTCAACCTACTGTCAGGATTGTAAAAATAAATTAGTCTATAAGTCTACATATTTTTCCCATCTGGGAGATTGGCTCTGCGCTAAATGCAAATACAAACATCCCGAAAACACCTTCACTTCTTCTCCTTTTTATCCTTTGTCGGGAGTTTATAACCAGTACAACACCAATGCTGCCGTTCTTTTGGCTCAAAATTTAGGATTCAAAAAAGAGAAAATTACAGCTTCTTTAAAAGGCTTTAAGCCGGCATTCGGAAGACAGGAAATTTTAAATGCAAATGGAAAGAAAATACAAATATTTCTTTCCAAAAATCCCACGGGGTTCAACGAGTCTTTAAAAACAATTGTTAAACTTAAGGCCAGAAATCTATTGCTTCTTTTAAACGACAGGATTCCGGACGGCCGTGATGTTTCGTGGATTTGGGATGTGGATTTTGAGGATTTTTCTTCTCAATTTGAAAATATTGTTGTATCGGGAGACAGGGTTTTTGACCTGGGACTAAGGCTTAAGTACGCAGAATTCAAAAACTTCCATACAGAAGAAGATTTAACAAAGGCCGTAGACATAGCCGTTGGCAAAACACCCAAAAATGAAACTTTATATATTTTCCCGACGTATTCAGCAATGCTGGAAGTCAGAAAGATCCTGACAGGGAAGAAAATATTATGAAAACAGGTAATTTAATCATCGGTTGGTTATATCCGGAACTAATGAGTACCTACGGAGACAGAGGAAACATTCTTGTTCTTAAAAAACGCTGTCAATGGCGGGGAATTAAGGTAAAAATAATCAAACTTGATACAGGTTTTGATAAAAAACAACTATCTATGTGCAATCTTCTATTTATGGGGGGAGCGCAAGACAAACAACAGCAAATTGTTGTATCAGACTTAATGGAAAAAAGGACGGAATTAAAACGGATGATTGAAAACGGAATTCCCGGACTTTATATCTGCGGAGCATATCAATTCCTGGGAAAATACTACAAAGATGCAGATGGAACAACCATTGCTAGCCTCGGTATATTCGATTTATTCACAGTAAATCCTGGAAGAGGATTTTCCCGTCAAATTGGCGCTTCCGCAGTCCAATTGCCAAACAAACAAATAATTGTCGGTTTTGAAAACCACGGGGGAAGAACTTATCTCGGAAAAACGGTTAAGCCGTTCGGAAAAATACTTAAGGGTTTCGGCAACAATGGCGCTGACCAAACCGAAGGCGCAGTTTACAAAAATAGTTTCGGCACATATTTCCACGGACCGGTTCTTCCCAAAAACCCCGGATTCGCGGATTTATTAATCAAACTTGCTCTTGAAAAAAAATATGACTCCCCCATCAATCTCTCCCCTCTTGACGATTCTCTTGAGCTGCAGGCTCATACAGCTATTATAAATACGCTTAAAATTTAATAAAATTACGCCTTCAAAACCGGGAAACAAAAAAACACTAAACAAAATTTAAATTGCGCTGTAATTTGCGGATAATTGCCCAATTAGTAATCGTACGTCCCGAATATCTTAAGTGTTCAATTTAATTTATTCAATATATCGATTATATCTTTAAATAGCCAGCTATTTAAAGAG
>CAIQLZ010000020.1 GCA_903872785.1 Candidatus Levyibacteriota bacterium | reverse complement strand
CTTGCCATAGAAAACCCCAGAACACATCTATAATTAGTATGGATTTTTCAGGTAAGGTTGTCAAGAAAATTAAGGCCTTATCCGGAAATTGGAAATTAAAATGCCAGGAATATTTCCGCATTCTTTATTCAGAATAGTTAAAATTGTCTTGCCGGAAGATTATTCTCCAATCCTTGAGAGTTTAGACAAAATCATCTATAATCTGGTTTAAGGCTGTAAAACGGTAGTCAAGAAAAGACTCTTGGCTTAGCGGCAGACCTGTTCAACTTTGAATGGATCCGTGGCTCAGTTGGTAGAGCGTCTCATTTACACTGAGAAGGTCAGAGGTTCGAATCCTCTCGGGTCCACATTCTCAGCCTCATTAACTTGACAAGGTAAGTGAAATATGCAACCATGGTCTGTAATGAGAAAGATAATCCTGTCCACCTCTTTCTTTACGCTTGCCCCCATTCTGCTTTTCATAAGCATCATTTACTTTCTCTTTTTATCTTATAATTCCAGACTTCACCACGGGTTAATTAGTCAAAGCGCAAATCGAGGATTCGCATTTGCCGCTCTTCCACCTACTGGAAACGTGCTTGGAGACAGTATAATCTCTAAAGATATAAGAATAGAAACAGTGAGAAATTTTTTCGCAAAGCATAAATCTCCCCTTGAACCTTTTGCCTCAAATGTGATTACAGACGCAGATAAATACGGCCTTGACTATCGGCTTTTGCCCGCCATTGCAATGCAGGAATCGAATTTGTGTCAGAAAATCATAGCTAATTCCTACAACTGTTGGGGATTCGGAATATATGGCAAGCAAGTAACTAAATTCGGAAGTTACCCTGAAGCTATCGATACTATAACTAAAACGCTCGCTGATAATTATGTTGCAGGTGGCTTGAATTCAGCTGAGGAGATTATGAAAAAATATACGCCTTCCAACCTTGGAGGATGGGCGCGCAGTGTTAACTATTTCATGGATTATCTTCAATAATCCTGACTCAGAGTGACCCGCCCTACTTCCACTCCGGCACCTGCTGACTTAGTAAACCAATTAACCGAGCAAAGCGCTACGGACTTGACAAACCTATAGTCTTCTGATATAATGCCACGTTAGATCCTAAGGTATGCCTTTCCAAATGCATACGTTAGGATTTTTTTATGAGAAAAGTTTTGACTGTTGCATTAGGATTATCATTTATGTTGTTGATAAATAACTCCAAAGTTTATGCGCAGGAATTCGCTGTTGGTTCTTCTGCTGCGCTTTTTAATTCTGATAATTTAAAAATATCCGATAGTCGCGGAAGAATCTTAAAGAAATTTTTAGAAGAATTTAATTCGCCCCTGGCTCCTTTTGCGGAAACATTTGTAGAAAATGCTGATAAATATAATTTGGACTGGAAATTAGTTGCGGCAATTTCTGGAGTTGAATCTACTTTCGGTCAACAAATTCCGAATAATTCTTTTAACGGCTGGGGATGGGGAATTTATGGAGACAATGTAATTCGTTTTTCTTCCTGGGAAGAAGGCATTCAGACTGTTTCCGAAGGACTAAGAACAAAATACATAAACCAGTGGAAAGCAAAAGACATTTATGAAATTGGAAAAATGTATGCAGCTTCACCGACATGGGCAGTAAGAGTTGGATATTTTATGGATAAAATTGAAGAATATAAAAATTTAAGCATGGTAAATCTATCCATTTCGCTATAAATTGTGTATAATATTTTAATCCTTTGCGGACGCAGCTAAGAGGCAGACCGAAAGCTAAGCTTATCTGCTTGACAGGCGCGATGGGCGATAAGGGTCGGTGGCGGAATTGGCATACGCGCATGGTTTAGGACCATGTCCTGAAAAGGATGGAGGTTCAACTCCTCTCCGACCCACCAATACAAACACTTAAAATATGGATAAAAATATTACTACTTTACAAAAAGAGCCAAATGGAACAATCCGATTGACAATCACTGTTCCTTTTTCTGAAATTAAAAAAACATGGGAAGAAGTAATAAGTAAAATTGCAGCAAATACGGAAGTTCAAGGTTTTAGAAAAGGAAAAGCTCCCAGAAAATTAGTTGAAGAAAAAGTTGATCAAGAAAAAGTCAGAGAAGAAGTTCTGAAAAAAATATTACCAATCGCTTATACGGAAGCCGTAAAAACCCAAGGAATCAAGCCAATTATAAATCCCAAAATTCATGTTGAAAAATTGGAGGATTTAAGCGAAAACAAAGATTGGCAATTTACGGCTTTAACCTGCGAAGCACCGATTATCAAATTGGGCAAATACAAAGAAAATGTCCAAAAAATTACCGCAAAGAGCAAAATTATTGTACCGGGAAAAGAACCCTTCGGCTCTGCTCAGGATAAACCTGTTCCCGCAAAGTTTGAGGATATTGTAAAAGCCTTATTAGATAGTGTTACAACTGAAATACCGGGAATTCTTGTTGACAATGAAACAGATAGGCTTTTATCTCAAACGCTTGAAGATGTTAAAAAATTAGGCTTAACGCTTGATCAATATTTATCTTCGACGAATAAAAATCCGCAAATATTAAGAGAGGAATATCAAAAAAAAGCAGAAAACGATATTAAGTTGGAATTTGCGCTTTTGAAAATCGCAGAAGAAGAAAAAATTGTCGTTGAGGAAAAAGAAATCGAAGAAGCGATAAAAGCCAGCAAAAACGACGAAGAAAAGAAAAATCTGGAAGCCAACCGGTATCTTCTGGCAAGTATCTTAAGACAGCAAAAAACGCTTGATTTCCTTAAAAATTTGTGATAAGTTGCAACCATGATCCTTCGACAAACATAGGATCATACTAGACAGAGTTAAATGTATGAGAAAAGCAAAAAGTAAAATAAAGCAGCAAGTGGAAAATCCGATTGAAAAATTTTTGGGGGTTGGGGTGGGTAGTTTGGATGAATATTTGGGATTTTCTGATTCTAAAGAAAAACAAAAAGGCCACAAAGGAGATCTTTTTGAAGGACAGGAACTAATTCTCAAAGAACTTCAGGAGAAAAAATCGGAAGAACAAAAAGAGGAAAAAGAAAAACCTTACGTAGAAGCCGCTCTTGATTATTCAAGGGAAATAATCCATTTTAGGGAAAGAGGAGTTAACCGGG
>CAIQLZ010000019.1 GCA_903872785.1 Candidatus Levyibacteriota bacterium | reverse complement strand
TAACTGACAGTACTCAAGGTTACGACACTACGAGCAATAATGGTGGAGAATACAAGGTTTGGGTAAGTAAAAATTCGGACTTCTCAAGTAGTAAAACAGATAATTTCAAGGTTAAAGGAGATACCGGTCCAAGTACGACACCTACACCTCCTCCTCAAGCAAGACTTCGAGTCCAAAAATTTTATGATGTTAATGCTAATGGAACTAATGACAATGAAGATTTAATAACCGGATGGAAAATTAATATTCACGACGATATAAATTACATAAGGTTTACACCTGTTGATATTATTCTTGACCCGGGTACATATAATGTTTCTGAGTTTTCACCAATTGAAACAAATTGGATTCCTACAACTATAAACCCCGTTAATATAACCTTGGAAAACAGAGCTGATGAAACCGTAAGATTTGGGAATGTCTGTATCGGAGCGGGCGGTGGTCACACTTTAGGTTTTTGGTCAAACAAAAACGGCCAAGCAGCAATGAATGATAATGGAACATTGGATCCGGAGCTTGCATTATTGTCAGGAATGAATCTTAAGAATGGATCCGGATTAAATTTCGATCCCACAAATTATGCTCTATTCCGTGATTGGATATTGGGAGCAAAAGCTACGAATATGGCCTATATGTTATCAGCACAGCTAGCTGCAATGGCATTAAACGTTGAAGCAGGATTTGTAAATGGAAATCCGCTTGTCTACGCTCCAGGAGTGCCGGGCACTAATTCCCTTGGCTTTATAAATGTAGTAGCATTAATCAAAAATGCCGATATTGCCTTGAGTGTTGATGGCTATACACCAGCAGGAGATCCGAATAGGGCAACACAGGAAGCATTAAAGAATGCTTTAGATAAAGCAAACAACAATACGACTTTTGTGCAAGCAAATCCCTGCGCTTTTTCTTTCTTATAAGACTAAAGGCTTAAGATATTATAGTTATTTAAGACGAACAGGGATGCTCGTTTTTTAATAGATTGACCTTATCAAATAAGAATGTTAATTTATCCTTAGGTGTTTTTAGTAAGAAGATAAGCTAGGAGTGGGAGTGACTGGGGTATTCCCTCTTAATTCTGCAGGATTGGTTCTAAGCCTGAAATTTCTGATTCACAATCAAAGCTTTTATAAAAATAGCTTAACGGCTGAGCAGAGCAGTAACACCATTAGATGCGCTAATTGTAAGAAAAATTGCAGTTGCGACGTATATTATATTTTTCATTCCAAATTTTTTTGTTTCAAAGTCTTTGTCAGTTATTTTGTCTGCTAAATACAAATATGAAATTGCTGCAATTCCCAGTAACCTTGTCAAAACTAGCCCTGTCTCGCCATAATTTTCTATTAATAGATTTTGAACTAAATTAATTTCTATAGCGTTGTTATGTAGGGCAATAATTGTTGTGCCGACATCCATTAATTGAGAAGCAGCAAAAGCTCCTAGCCTAATTCCGTCTTTTTTTGTTATCTTACTCAATTTTTCTTTCATAGGGTGGAATTATAGTGTAGCTAAGTTAAGATTGCAATACAGTGCAAGCTGTAGAATAGCTTTTTAAATGAAATACATGAATAGTTGTTAATAACTGGTTAGAAATTGCGAATTTCGGTTCACATTTAAAAATCATTGACTTCCCATTCTTCGCATTTTACATTTTTATTAGGTGTTTTTAGTAAGAAAAGGAGCTAGAGACAAAGGAGTCTTAGGTATTCCCGCATTCCTGAGGCGGAGGAATTAGCTATTTAGCTTCAATTCTCTACTTAAACGCTTGAAGATATAGACATTTTTTTATATCTTCAAAACTGGGAGGATCACGCAATAGAAGAGTAGGGGATTTGAAGAAAATAATCAAGGGCATATTGCAATTCGTTATTGTTTTTGACCATATCAAAATCTCTTCAAGTCTCTATTTATCTACGGATTACTCCCAAATATGAATATGGGAGTGTGAAAATTAATCAACAGGATGCAGCGAATGTTAAATTTAAGTTTTTAGAGTATGAATTCAGGCATTTGACTGAAGATCAATTACTTCGTTTTCTTTTGGAAGAGATACATCCTCTATTCCTAGCTCTGTTTTTATTTGTTGAGCAAATTCATCTCGGGATGGATTGTTTCCGTGAACCAAAATAACTTTTCTAAGCCTTCTTTCTCCATAATTAATGTATCTGAGCCAATCTAAAAGCCGCTCCTGATCTGCGTGGGCACTTAAACTAGACATCTGAAGAACAACACCCTCTATTGTTACCACTTCATCATCTATCAAAACTTCCTTTTCTCCCTCAACAATTGCTCTACTGGGTGTTCCTTCTGCAGGATAACCAACGAACAGAATAATGGAAGTGCGGTCTGATAAGTATTCAATAGCATGTCTTTTGATTCTTCCACCAGACATCATGCCTGAACCGGCAATAATTATTTTTGGTCCATGGTGATTGCTAATGCTTTTACTTTCTTTACTTCCGTAGGTTCTCGTTAAACCATCAAAATTAAATGGATTATCCTGTTCTTTTAATTCATTCTTTAATAACTCACGGTGATTAAGATATGTCTGAGTTACATCGATTGCCATGGGACTGTCTAAAAATACAGAAACTTTGCCTAAGATACCGTCATCTTTGAGGTTTTTTAATATATTCAAAATAATTTGCGTTCTGTCAATAGCAAATGCCGGGATAAGAAGTGTTCCTTTGTTTTTTTTAATTCTCTTAACTGCATCTTTAATCACTTCTACGGGATCTTCTTCGGAGTGATTTCTGTCTCCATAGGTTGTTTCCATAACCACAACATCTGCTTGTTTAATCGGAGTCGTAGGCTGAACAGTACGGGGCGCTCTATTTCCTAAATCCCCGCTAAAAACTACTCTTTCTCCACCCTGCTCTTGTATTTCAAGGCTGGCTGAACCCAAAATATGGCCCGCATTTCTAAAAGTAATTGTTACTCCAGCGGCTTCAACTGGAACGTCATAGGATACAGTAACAGTTTTTCTAAGCACTGTATCTACGCTTCCGTTTACATAAAGTCCCGAAGATAAACCATCTGCATTTCTAAGAGCCGTATACGCTAAGTCTCTGGTAGCACGGGTCATAAATAATGAAGCTTTTGTTTCATATAAATGAGGAAGTCTACCATCATGATCAAGATGAGCATGGGTTATGTTGATAGTTGAAAATTGTTTAGGGTCATGGTTGTTTAGGCTTTCATTGCGTTTATCGTCCCTTTTCTCTTGGAATATCCCAGCATCAACAAGGTGTTTATTTCCATTATTATCCGTCAGCACAAATGCAGACCCTGTTACTTCTCCTGCTGCACCCAATACTTCTATGCTTCTCATATAATTTTGCCATATTAACAAATAATTTTGTTCATGTATATAGATAAAATGGCTAATAAAAGCTACAAACAAAAATATTAAAAAATTAAACTGAATGAAGAAGAAATGCTACCTGGGAGGATAAAGATTTGGAGCGGGACGAGAAGCCACACCATATCCAATATTAAAAACAGAAGTTCCTAAACCTGTCCAGTTGATTCCGTTATAAGAATAAGCAATGGTGTTGTTACTGCCATTTCCCACTGCTACCCACATACTTCCGTTCCAAGCCACGCCAATTACGGAGCCGGCTATAACAGAAGTTCCTAAACCTGTCCAGTGAATTCCGTCATAAGAATAAGCAAGGGTGTTGGGATCTTGCTCTCCCCCTGCTACCCACATACTTCCGTTCCAAGCCACGCTGTCTCCGTAACCGTACTTATAAAAAACAGGCCATCCTAAACCTGTCCAGTGAATTCCGTCATAAGAATAAGCAAGGTTGTTGGGATCTTGTCCCCCCCCTGCCACCCACATGCTTCCGTTCCAAGCCACGCCATCTCCGTTGAGAGAAAAAATAGACTTTCCTAAACCTGTCCAGTTAATTCCGTCATAGGAATAAGCAAGGGTGTTGGGATTTTGTCCCGTTGCCACCCACATGTTCCCGTTCCAGGCCACACCAGTTCCGTGGCCCCCAGAAAAAATAGAAGTTCCTTCACCTGTCCAGTGAATTCCGTCATAAGAATAAGCAATGGTGTTACTGCTGCCACTTCCCACTGCTACCCACATGCTTCCATTCCAAGCCACGCCATATCCAATACTAAAAAAAG